>WGCB01000599.1 GCA_015494005.1 Caldilineaceae bacterium | reverse complement strand
GCCTCGCCCCGCCAGGCCGACGACCTGATCCGGCGGCGCATCCGGGGGAGGACGCCGGGGCTGGTCCTGGTGAGCAACGACGAGGCCCTGCGCCGAGAAGCCCGGGCCCAGGGCGTGGAGGTCTGGAGCGGCCAGGAGTTCGCCCAGCGCATGACCCTCTCCGCACCGGAGGATCCGGAGCCCGGCGCGGACCCGGACGTGCGCCTCTCCGGGGACGAGGTAGAGGGCTGGCTGGATCTCTTCCAGGGCGGATCCAAGGACGACAAACTCGAATGAAGCGAGTGCCATCCCCAAGCCGATGACCACGAACGAATCCACGGAATCCACACCCATCCAAGCCAAAAAACTGCGCCGGCGCAAGGTCCCGGCCCTGCTCATCGAGGCCACGCCGGAGCGGGGCGGCCTGGGCCACTGGCTCCTGGCCTCCCCCATGATCCTCTACATCGCCTGGTTCTGGCTGGACATCTTCGCCTACTACAGCCCCATCCCCTGGCGATGGCTGGACTGGGTCCTGGGGGCGGTGATCTACGTGCTGCTCTTCGTGTTGCCCTCGGGCTACCTGGCCCACTGGCTGGTCACCTCTCTGCCCCGCCTCTTCCAGCACGCCGGCTGGGATGTCCTGCCCCTGGAGCCGGTGGAGCCCTCCGAGGCCTACCTGGTCCGCTACACCTACCAGGGCCGGGAGCGGGCCTCCCTGGATCGCCGTCGCTTCCTCCTGCGGGCCGCCCAGGGCTGGGTCTACCTGGAGATCGCCATCCTCTTTGCGGCGGCGGTGGCCATGATCCCCCTCTTCTTCAGCGCGGTGGAGTTCGGCTTCGGCCAGTAGCGGGCAGGGGCAGCGTTCCCGCCCCCTCTCATCACACCAGGCCGCCCCCGGCCCCAGGAAAGGACAGAACGATGGACAGCGAGCAGATCCTGGCCTATTTCCAGGAGAAACAGCCGGCCATCCTGGAGACCATCCGGGAGCTGGTGGAGGAGGAGACCCCCAGCGACGACAAGCCCCGCCTGGACGCGTTCATCGGGCGGCTGGCGGAGCGCTTCGCCCGGCTGGGGGCCCAGGTGGAGCGGATCCCGGTGGCGGAGCGGGGGGATCACCTGCGGGTGACCTTCGCCGATCCCCGCTTCGTGGTCCATCCCCAGGAGCGGCCGGCCCTGATCCTCTGCCACTACGACACGGTCTGGCCGGTGGGCAGCCTGGCCACCCATCCCTTCCGGGTGGACGAGGCGGGCAAGGCCTACGGGCCGGGCATCTTCGACATGAAGTCCAGCCTGGCCCTGGTGGAGGGGGCCCTGCAGGCGGTGCAGGAGCTGGGCCTGACCCTGCCTCGGCTGGTGGTGCTCCTGGTCACCTCGGACGAGGAGGTGGGCAGCCCCACCTCCCGGGCCCTGATCGAGGAGGAAGCCCGTCGGGCCGCCTACGTGCTGGTCCTGGAGTCGCCTCTGCCAGGCGGCGTGCTGAAGACGGCCCGCAAAGGCACCGGCACCTTCGTGCTGACGGTCCAGGGCCGGGCCGCCCATGCCGGGGTGGAGCCGGAGCGAGGCGTGAGCGCCATCCAGGAGCTGGCCCACCAGATCCTGCGCCTGCACAGCCTGACGGACATGGAGAAGGGCACCACGGTCAACGTGGGGGTGGTGCGCGGGGGCACCCGGCCCAACGTGGTGGCCCCCTCCGCGGAGGCTGTCATCGACGTGCGGGCCTGGTCCCAGGAGGAGGCGGATCGCCTGGCGCAGGCCATCACCGGCCTGGAACCGGTGGATCCCCGGGCTCAGCTTCGGATCCGCGGGGGCTGGAACCGGCTGCCCCTGGAGCGGAAAGTCACCCAGGGACTCTTCCGCCAGGCCCAGGCCATCGGCCAGGAGCTGGGCCTGGATCTCCAGGAAGGGGGCACGGGCGGGGCCAGCGACGGCAACCTGACCGGTGCTCTGGGGGCGCCCACCCTGGACGGCCTGGGCGTGCCCGGCCACGGCGCCCACGCGGACCACGAGCACATCCTGGTGGATGAGATCCCGGGCCGGGCGGCCCTGCTCCTGGCTCTGTTGCAGGGGTTGCAGCCGCCGGATCGGGAGGAAAGTTAAGAAAAAATTCCCGAAAAATTTTCCGTAAGGGTATTGACATTTTAACCAAAATATGCTATATTGAAAGTAGCCTGGGCGGGACGGAGAGTCCCTTCCAGGCTAGGGAGCCCCGAGG
>WGCB01000598.1 GCA_015494005.1 Caldilineaceae bacterium | reverse complement strand
GCCCTCCCCACCCGATCCACCGGACTCCCCCGACGCCCTGCACCGCTACTCCATGGCGGAGGGGGTCTCCGTGGCCCAGCAGGCGGCTCAGGACATCGAGAGCTGGCTGCGCTCCCTGCCCCAGACCCGCTCCGTGGAGAACGTGGAGGCGGATCCCCGCTACCAGGCCCAGGACGTGGACCTGATCTGGACCACGACTCGGGGCCGGTATCGGGTGGAGATCAAGGGGGACCGCTGGCACGAGACGGGGAATTTCTTCTTCGAGACCATGAGCAACCAGGAGCGGGGCACCCTGGGCTGCTTCCTCTACACGGAGGCGGACCTGCTCTTCTACTACTTCGTGGAGCCTCGACAGCTCTACATCCTGCCCATGCCCGCCACCCGGGAGTGGTTCCTGGCCAATCGGCTTCGCTTCCGCCAGAGCAGCACCACCACGGATCTGGGCTGGGGCCGGAGCTACACCACTGTGGGCCACCTGGTCCCCATCGAAACGGTGCTGGCGGAGGTGGAGGGGGTCTACGTGCGCAGGATTTAGCCCAAACGAGGGCGGGCGTCGGGACATCCCAGATGGAAACAACAGACGGAAACAGATGAAAAACGGGGGTGAACAGCGCTGTTCACCCCCGCTCTTGTCTTTCCGCCCCCTTGTCTGCCTCTACGCGTGCCGGCGCATGAAGCGGCCCATGCGCTCCAGGGCCTCCTCGATCTCCTCCATGCTGGTCGCGTAGGCGCAGCGGACATGCCCCTCGCCGCCCCGGCCGAAGGCGCTGCCCGGGATCACCGCCACCTGCTCCTCCACCAGCAGACGCTCCGCGAACTCGTGCTCGTCCATGCCCGAGCGGCGGATGCTGGGGAAGGCGTAGAAGGCCCCCTTGGGCTCGAAGCAGTCCAGGCCGATGCTGTTCAGCCCCTCCACGATGAGGCGACGGCGGGCGTCGTAGCTGGCCACCATCTGCTGCAGATGCTCCTCCGCGGCCGGGTCCGTGAGGGCGGCCAGGGCCGCGGCCTGGCCCGCGGTGGGAGCGGACATGATCAGGTACTGGTGGATCTTGCGCATAGCCCCGATGAGATCCCCGGGGCCGGCCGCGTAGCCGATGCGCCAGCCGGTCATGGCGTAGTCCTTGCTCATGCCGCCCAGGTGGATGGTGCGCTCGGCCATGCCGGGCAGGCTGGCGAACATCACGTGCTCGTGGTCCCCGTAGACCAGGCGGTCGTAGATCTCATCGGAGATGACCACCAGGTCGTGTTTCTCCACCACCCGGGCAATGGTCATGAGCTCGTCCCGGTCCATCACCGCGCCGGTGGGGTTGCAGGGGAAGCCGATGAGCAGGGCCTTGGTGCGAGGGGTGATGGCCGCCTCGATCTGGGCCGCGGTGACCTCGAAATTGTTCTCCATGTAGGTGGGGATGTCCACCACCACGCCCCCGGCCAGGATCACGTCCGCGGTGTAGCTGACGAAGCTGGGCTGGGGCACGATCACCTCGTCCCCCGGGTCCAGGATGGCCTGCATGGCCAGGTACATGGCCTCACTCACCCCCACGGTGATGAGCACCTCCTTCTCGGGGTCGTAGGCCGGGCCCTGGTGGCGCTGGGCCAGCATCTCCGCCACAGCCTGGCGCAGCTCCAGCATGCCAGCGTTGGAGGTGTAGGCCGTGTCCCCCCGCTGGATGCTGGCCAGCCCGGCGTTGAGGATGGGCAGGGGCGTCACGAAATCCGGCTCGCCGATGCCCAGGCTGATGACGTCGTCCATGGTGGCGGCGATGTCGAAGAAGCGGCGGATGGCCGAGGGCGGGACCCGGTTCACCCGGCGGCTGAGGCGGGAGGAGAGGCTGCGGCGCAGAGTGGAGCGCCCCTCCCCGGGGACGCCGTTGGTGCGCGGGTTGGGGTTGGTTGAAGTGGTGGGAAGTCGCAGTGTGCTTGTCATGGTTTCACCGTTGACCTTGGTTTGGCTGGCGTTGCCCAGGAAAAACCCAGGACGGGCGCCAGAGATTCGGACGGGTTTGGGTCGAGTCTACCATCGAGTTGCAGCGCGTGACATCGATTGGATGGCCAGTAGCGAGCCGATTCCACAACCTGCGGCCGTGCCTCACCGCGGGTTGCCGGCTTCATGCTATGGCTAAACCGCCAGAATCTGTGCCGAGGATCAACCGGTGGATGGACATGAGGAATCGGGAGGTTAGGAGGCAGAAGTTGGAAGTTGGGCTCGGCGTTTGTGCCAGTCGGTGCTCTGCTCGTAGGCGTGGGCCACCCGCAGGATGGCCTCCTCGCCCAGGGCCGGGCCCAGGAGCTGCAGGCCGATGGGCAGCCCCTGGCTGTCGAAGCCGCAGGGCACGCTGATGGCGCAGATCCCGGCCAGGTTGGCGCTGGTGGTGAAGATGTCCGTGAGGATCATGGCCAGGGGATCATCGATCTTCTCGCCGATGCGGAAGGCGGTGGTGGGCGAGGTGGGGGCGGCGATCACGTCCACCTGCTGGAAAGCCCGCTGGAAGTCCTCCCGGATCAGGGTGCGCACCTGCTGGGCCTTCAGGTAGTAGGCGTCGTAGTAGCCAGCGCTCAGGGCGTAGGTCCCCAGCATGATGCGCCGCTTCACCTCCGGGCCGAAGCCCTGACCCCGGGTCAGTCGGTAGTTGTCGAAGAGGTTCTCCGCGCCGGCGCTGTAGCCAAAGCGGATGCCATCGTAACGGGCCAGGTTGGCGCTGGCCTCCGCCGGGGCGATGAGGTAGTAGACGGGCAGGGCCTTGTCCGTGTTGGGCAAGGAGATGGGCAGCACCTCCGCGCCCAGGGACTCCAGATGGGCCACGGCGGCCCGCACCGCCGCCTCCACCTCCGGCTGGATCCCGGCCACGAAGTACTCCTCGGGCAGGCCGATGCGCAGCCCCTTGACCTCCCCGGTGAGCGCGGCGGTGTAGTCGGGGACCGGCTCCGGCAGGCTGGTGCCGTCCAGGGGATCGTGGCCGGCGATGACGTTCAGGAGCAGGGCCGCGTCCCGCACGTCCTGGGTGATGGGGCCGATCTGGTCCAGGCTGCTGCCGTAGGCCACCAGGCCGTAGCGGCTCACCCGGCCGTAGGAGGGCTTCAACCCCACCACGCCGCAGAGGGCCGCGGGCTGGCGCACGCTGCCGCCGGTGTCCGTGCCCAGAGCGCCCAGGGCTTCCCCGGCGGCCACCGCGGCCGCGGAGCCGCCGCTGCTGCCTCCGGGCACCCGCTCCAGATCCCAGGGGTTGCGGGTGGTCTGGTAGGCGCTGTTCTCCGTGCTGGAGCCCATGGCGAACTCGTCGGTGTTGGTCTTGCCCAGGAGGATCGCGCCGGCCTCCTCCAGGCGGGCCACCGCGGTGGCGGTGTAGGGCGGGATGAAGCCCTGGAGGATCTTGCTGCCGCAGGTGGTCTCCACCCCCTCCGTCACCAGCACGTCCTTGATGGCCAGGGGGATGCCCAGGAGGGGCGCCCGCTCCCCCTGCTGGCGGCGACGGTCCGCCTCCTCGGCCTGGGCCAGGGCCTGCTCGGCCGTCACCCGCAGATAGGCCTGGATCTGGTCCTCCACGGCCTGGATCCGCGCCAGGACGGCCTGGGTCAGCTCCACCGCGGTGAGGTCGCCCCGTTCCAGGCCAGCCAGGGCCTGGTGGATGGTCAAATCCGGGAGGGGGGTGTGGGTCTGGGATTCGGTCACAGGGATGCTTCCTTTCGAAAAGAGGGACGGGGACAGGGCTACTCTTCGAAGACGGCCCGCACCCGGAAGTAGCCGTCCTCCCGGTCGGGGGCGTTGGCCAGGGCCACGTCCGTGGGCAGGCTGGGCCGGGGTCGATCCTCGTCCAGCACGTTCACCAGGGGCAGGACGTAGGGCGTGGGAGGCACCGCGCTGGTGTCCACGGCCTGGACCTGCTCCGCGTAGTCCAGGATGGCGGAGAGTTGCTCGGTGAACTGCTGGATCTCCTCCTCGGTGAGGGCGAGCTTGGCCAGCTCGGCCACGTGTTTCACCTCGTCGACGGTCAGTTTCATGGGTTCTGAGCTCCTGGGTTGCGGTCCTGAGTGGCCATGAAAAAAGCCGTGGAGCGAGCCACGGCGCATTCTGTTGCTTGGTCAAAAAGAAAGACGCCGTGGGCTTGGTGTGCCCCCGGCGTGGGATGTCAGTGCAGAAGACGCCACCACCGGGGCACGCTGCTAGCTGCTGCCTGTGCCGTCGGTGCTACGGCGTGGGTGCTGGGTTGATGGGTGCTCCAACCGTGTCGCTGTTTCATGGCCCAAAGTATAGTCGGGTGAGAGGCATCTGTCAAACCAATTTTTCGCCCAGATCGGGCTCGGCGCCCCGTCGCTTCCCCAGCAGCCTGGCCCTCACTCCCCCATCTGCATGGGACGGTAGCCCAGGTTCTCCTCGGCCACGTCCGGCGGGAAATCGGACTGGAACGGCGCAGCCGGCTGAGGCACGGAGCCGGGCGTACCAGCCAGGGCCTGCTGAGGGGCGCCGCAGTAGACGCAGATGTCCCATTCGTTGCGCACCAGGTTGCCGCAGCTGGCGCAGGCGTGCTGGAGCTGGGCGTGGCAGTTGTAGCAGTAGACCCATTCGTCCTTGACCGGCACGCCGCAGTTGTAGCAGGTGAGGGTCTCCTCCAGCTCTCGCAGCAGGGCTTCCTCTTCCAGGGCCCGGTCGTAGACCTCAGCCAGGGTCTCTTTGGGGCGGATCATCAGGTAGAGGATGAGGCCGATCACAGGGAAGACCAGCACCAGCAGACAGGCCAGGGCAATGGCCAGCCAGTCCCGGGTGCGGGATCGGATGTCGTTGAAGGTCCAGATCCCCATGGCGATCCAAAAGGCGAAGAGGAACGCCCCCAGCATGGCCACCAGAATGCCGGCGATTGTGGCGATGGTATTGGCTAGATCAGCAGGCATTGCACGCTCTCCTTAGGAATCCCGACGACAGGAATCCTGAATGTCTGGGCCATTATAGCCCAGGCCCGGGGAATCGCCAAAAGCGCCCCCGCCAGGACAGGGTGGATGGACGAATCACCTTACAATCGCCAGGCTACCCTGCCTTACCAGAGCGATTGCCACCGTTTTGACAGTGAGGATATTTCGTGGTATAGTCAGCCCACATTTCGTGCAGAATTGAACATACTGGGCCGTCACAGACGCCATGTTGTGGCTGACCAGGTCAGTGCTGTTCCCCCCAACCATTCCACAGCATTTTCCAACCGGCCCAACAGACGTTTTGCCCTAGAACTCTCGGGCTCTGGAAGCGTTTCTCCGTTCTGCACTGCCACTGCGGACGCCTGCGCCGTCGGGGCAAGCACTCTCCTCAGCAAGCATCAATCCCGTGTGAACACGCTGTTCTAGCCACAGGCAACGAGTTCGTTCGTTTCCTGCGTGTCCAACTAGCAACATCCAGCCACAGCTAGCCTACCCCGGGACGGCCCCTCCCCCCAGACCGTGACCGGACTGGCTGCAGGCGATCCGGCATCGTTTGTCTCTCGATTTTCCGATCTCCTTCCCAGAGGAACCCTCCTTCGTTTCCGTCATCTCAGGTGTTCTATCATCGTGTTTTCTATCATCGTGTTTTTCCGTCTTTCCAACCCCTCTCAACCTTTTACAAAGGAGTAACACAAATGAAGATGAGTCCGAAGGTATACACAATCGGGATGCTCCTCTCCATGGTGCTGGGGATCATCATCGCGGCCTGTGCCGCGCCAGCCCCCACGCCGGTGGCCTCGGAAGAGGCGGCTGCACCGGCAGCCCAGGAGCAGGCCAAGTCCACTCTGGACATCGTCAAGGAGCGAGGCAAGATCATCTGCGTGGGCAACGCCAACCTGCCGGGCTTCGGTTTCCTGGACGAGGAAGGCAACTTCTCCGGCTTCGACGTGGACTACTGCAAGGCCATGGCTGCCGCCATCTTCGGTGACGCCAGCAAGTTCGAGATCCGGCCGGCCACCGCCAAGGAGCGCTTCACCGTCCTCCAGAGCGGCGAGGCGGATGTGCTCATCCGCAACACCACCTGGACCATGTCCCGGGACACGGATCTGGGCATGAACTTCGCCCCCACCACCTTCTATGATGGCCAGGGCATCATGGTCCGCAAGGACAGCGGCATCAAGACCCTGCAGGATCTGAACGGCGCCTCCATCTGCGTCCAGACCGGCACCACCACGGAGCTGAACCTGGCCGACCAGATGGCCGCGGCCGGCATCGAGTACGAGCCGGTGGTCTTCGAGACGGCGGACGAGGTCACCACGGCCTACGAGGAAGGGCGCTGCGACGCCTGGACCACCGACAAGTCCGGCCTGGTCTCTCGCCAGACCGTGCTGAAGGATCCTTCCGCCCACGAGATCATGGACGTGACCCTCTCCAAGGAGCCTCTGGGCCCGGCCGTCCGCCACGGCGACGATCAGTGGTTCGACCTGGTCAAGTGGGTGACTTTCTCCACCTTCCTGGCTGAGGAGCACGGCATCACCTCCGAGAACATCGATAGCTTCATGGACAGCACGGATCCCAACATCCGCAAGCTGCTGGGCCTGGAAGGCGAGTTCTGCGCCAAGATCGGCCTGGAGAACGACTGCTTCGCGAACGTGATCCGGCAGGTGGGCAACTACGCCGAGATCTACAACCGCAACCTGGGGCCGGACACGGTCTTCAACCTGCCTCGGGGCCTGAACAGCCTCTACACGGACGGCGGCCTCCTCTACTCCCCGCCCATCCGCTAAGCTGACCTTCCAGGGATGGAACGGATCTCTCCGTTCCATCCCTTTTCACATCCTGTGCTGGTCCAGTTTTGGATCGGACGGGGACAGCACCGCCGCTGAACCCTCCGCCACAGGAAGAGTTGGATCAAAGTGGCCGGCCTTTTCCCAAAGCGCCGGCCACTTTCGAAACAGGTCCAGGCTTGGTCCTGGGCAGCCGTGTATGACGAGTGCTCAAGAGAGTAAAGCCCATGCAACAAAGAGCCATCCATCCATCCCAGGAAAGGCCCCCCTTCTGGCGAGACGAGCGGGTGCTGAGCGTCATCAGCCAGATCGTGGTCGTCGGCATCGTGGTGGGCCTGCTGGCATTTTTCTACACCAACATGGTCTCCTCCCTGCGCGAGCAGCTGGGGGTGCCCATCGACTACGGCTTTCTGAAGCAGACGGCCGGCTTTGACATCGGCGAAAGCCTGATCTCCTACAGTCGGTCCGACACCTACGCTCGGGCCTTTCTGGTGGGCCTGCTGAACACGCTCCAGGTGGCCGTGCTAGGCATTGTCTTCGCCACCATTCTGGGCATCATCATCGGTGTCATGCGCCTCTCCACCAACTTCCTGGTGAACCGGATTGCCACGGCCTACATCGAGTTTCTGCGCAACGTGCCCTTATTGGTGCTCCTCATTTTCTGGGCCCAGGCGGTCTTCTTCAAACTGCCTCGCATCAAGGAAGCCATCATCCTGCCAGGGCCCATCTACCTGAGCAACCGAGGCATCGCTATCCCCTGGGGCATCCCCACGGAGACCTGGCCGACCTACACCCGCATCTTGCTGGGCGGCCTGGTGCTGGCCATCATCGTCACCATCGTTCTGCGAGAGCGGGGCAAGCGCACAGGACGGATGCCCATCCTCAGCCTCTGGTTCCTGGTCACCCTCATCGCGGTGGGGATCATCGGCTGGTTCGTCCTGCCCCAGCCGCCCCTGGTCCTGGACCGGCCCGAGCTGGTGGGCTTCAACACCAAAGGTGGGCGCACCCTGAGCCAGCAGTTCATGGCCCTGCTCTCCGGGCTGGTCATCTACACGGCCGCCTTCATCGCGGAGGTGGTGCGGGCTGGCATCCAGTCCGTCTCCAAGGGACAACGGGAGGCGGCCACCGCGCTGGGGCTGACCCCCTTCCAGGTGCTGCGTCTGGTCATCTTCCCCCAGGCCCTGCGGGTGATCATCCCGCCCCTGACCAGCCAGTACCTGAACTTGACCAAGAACTCGTCCCTGGCCATCGCCATTGGCTACCCAGACCTCTTCGCGGTGGCCGGCAACACCATCCTGAACCAGACCGGGCGAGCAGTGGAGGTCTTCAGCCTGGTGATGGGGATCTACCTCTTCTTCAGCCTGACCACGTCCCTGTTCATGAACATCTACAACCGGCGCATTCGCCTGGTGGAACGATAATCCCTGGGTAATCGGAGGAATCATCCATGGCTGCTCCTGTCGTACGAACGTCATCTGCCGAGGTGCTGCCCCCGCCAACCGAGCGGTACACGCTGCTGGGTTGGTTGAAGAAAAACCTCTTCACCGACTGGTTCAACACCCTGCTCACCTTCCTGGCCCTCGGCTTTCTCTACTTGATCATCCCGCCCCTGCTCCGCTGGGCTTTCACCGGCGCGGAGTGGGCCGTGATCCCGGCCAACTTCAACCTCTTCATGCGAGGCCAGTACCCCGCAGAGCAGGCCCTGCGCATCTGGATCGTGCTCTGGCTGACCGCTATCGTGGTGGGCTTCACCTGGGGGGTCTGGTCCAAGGAGATCTCCCCGGCCCTGGTGGTGGTGGCGGCCATCCCTGTGTTGCTCATGCTTGTCCCCTTCTTCGCCATGGAGACCCGGCTCAAGCTGCTGGGGGTGGAGATCCTGGGGGTGGTGGGCTACGTCATTGGTCGCCGGGTGCCCCGGAAGCATAACCAGATCGCCACCTGGCTGCTGATCATCACGCTGTTCGCCTCGGTTTTCATCCTGCGCGGCTTCGGGCCAGAACAGACCGATTCGCTGTGGGCCAGGGTGCCCACCAACCTGTGGGGCGGCCTGCTCCTCTCGTTGCTGCTCTCCATTTTCGGCATCGGTTTCTCCTTCCCCATCGGCGTGCTCCTGGCCCTGGGACGCCAGTCCAAGCTGCCGGCCATCCGCACGGTGAGCGTGCTCTACATCGAGTTCATCCGGGGTGTGCCCCTGATCAGCCTGCTCTTCATGGGCCAGGTGATGCTCCAGCTCTTCCTGCCCGAGGGGTTCCCGCCCATTGACCGGGTGGTGCGAGCCCTGGTGGCCATCATCCTCTTCTCTGCAGCCTACACCGCGGAGAACGTGCGGGGTGGTCTCCAGTCCGTCCCCAAGGGCCAGTACGAGGCGGCCATGTCCCTGGGGCTGAGCACCTACCAGATGATGCGGCTGATCATCCTGCCCCAGGCCCTGCGCGCGGTGATCCCGGTGCTGGTGGGCCAGTTCATCGGCCTCTTCAAGGACACCTCCCTGGTGGCCCTGGTGGGGCTCTTCGACCTGCTGGGCATCGCCCGGGTGGTCCTGGCCAACCCCGACTGGCTGGGCACCCAGCAAGAGGTCTACGTCTTCATCGCGATCCTCTACTGGATCTTCAGCTATGCCATGTCCTACGCCAGCCGCCGCCTGGAGATCTCTCTGGGCGTGGGCCAGCGCTAGACCGAGGCCCCGGCGCCTGAGGCGTTGCTATCGAGCACTTTTTGGCAGCAATTTTGACGGCGAATTTTTGACCACGAAAGGAAGCACCCATGTCTGGGCAAGCACAGCAAGACGACATTATCATCCTGCAGAATGTAAACAAGTGGTTCGGTGAGTTCCATGTGCTGCGGGACATCAACCTGAACGTGAAGCGCCAGGAGGTGGTGGTGATCATCGGCCCCTCCGGCTCGGGGAAGTCCACCCTCATCCGCTGCATCAACCGCCTGGAGGAGCACCAGAGCGGCGAGATCATCGTGGACGGCATCCCCCTGACCCACGATGTGCGCAACATCGAGAAGATCCGCTCGGAGACGGGCATGGTCTTCCAGCAGTTCAACCTCTTCCCCCATCTGACGGTGATGGAGAACATCACCCTGGCCCCCATCCATGTGCGCAAGATGAAGAAGGACGAGGCGGAGAAGATCGCCATGGAGCTGCTGGAGCGGGTGGGCATCCCCGAACAGGCCCAGAAGTACCCGGGACAGCTCTCCGGCGGCCAGCAGCAGCGGGTGGCCATCGCCCGGGCCCTGGCCATGCGTCCCAAGATCATGCTCTTCGACGAACCCACCTCCGCCCTGGATCCGGAGATGATCAAGGAGGTGCTGGACGTGATGCAGGAGCTGGCCGAAAGCGGCATGACCATGCTGGTGGTCACTCACGAGATGGGCTTCGCCAAGGAGGTGGCGGACCGCATCGTCTTCATGGACTCCGGGGAGATCGTGGAGGTGGGCACGCCGGAGCACTTCTTCACCAACCCCCAGCACGAGCGCACCAAGCTCTTCCTCAGCCAGATCCTGTAGGCCTGGCGAGCCTTCGGCCGACCAGCCCACGCGACAAGGGGACGAACCCGTGGCGGATTCGTCCCCTTTTGTGATCCCAGGGCTGCGATCCTCGTGGCGCCCCAGGGATCGGACCTACTCCTGGCCCTCCAGCGCAGCCAGCAGACGCTCCAACCGGGCTACAGAGTCGTCCAGGCCACCAGGCCGATTCCGGGCCAGCCAGAGCTTGCGCTGCCGGCGGATCAACTCCTGCAGCTCCTCTGCCAGGGGCGCCCGCACCTGGGCCGGCAGCTCCCGGACCGGCCGGTCCAGCCCGGCTTCCTGGCGAGCCTTGCCCAGCTTGGCCGCCAAGCGCAGCATGTCCGCGGCCCAGGCGAACTCCTCCTGGATCAGCTCCCCGTCCGGCCGCTCCATCTGGGCCTGGGGCAGCTCCGCTGCCACCTGGTCGATGTAGGCCAGGGCCCGATCGAAGTCCGCGTCGGCCAGGGGCTTGAGGATGTTCTCCAGGTAGCGCTGGATGATGGGCGGCACGTCCTCGCCGGGTTGGGGGATCAGGCCCCGGGTGAAGAGCAGCACCCAGAAGAGGGGCGAGCTGTTGTGGATGCGGATGCCAGGTTGGAGGTAGACGTTGCCCAGGTTGTAGGCCAGCCGCCCCATGACCCGGGCCCGGTCCCGGAAGACATGGATGTCCAGCAGGGCGGGGATGTCCAGCTCCTCCAGCCGCTGGGCCTCCCCCGCGTTCCAGCTGAAGGCCGCACCGGCCAGATAGCCCAGGAAGCTCACAGGCAGGGGCTGCATGTGGCCGTTGTCCCCCCAGTCGGTGTTCAGGTAGCCCACCGCGCCGTTGGCCTGGCCGTGGATGGCCGCCTGGCTCAGGTTGATGAGGGCATTCTCCGTGCGGCCGGCGATGGTGTTCCAGGTGCTGGTGCCCGGGCAGACGTAGAAGCTCAGGCCGGCCGCGGCGAAGAGCTTGGTGTGCTCGTCGAAGGGGTGTTCGGCATCGTAGCCCCACTCCAGGGCCACGACATCCTTGGGCAGCTCCTGGATCAGCTCCGGCCGATGCAGGATGATGTCCCCCCAGAACTGCATCACGTGCCCTCGCCGCTTCACCTCCCGGTAGATCTTGAGCAGAAACTCCAGGTAGACCCGCTCCTTGCCCTGCTCCTCGCAGGCCTCCTTGGAGCGGCCCATGCCCAGGTCGAAGGTCTCGTCCAGGCCCACGTTGAACTGGTGGCTGGTGAAGTGGGGCAGGAGCTGGTCGTAGAGGTCCCGCAGGAGCTCCAGGCTGCCGGGATCCAGGGGGCAGAGGCTGTAGGGCTCCGGCTTGGTGGAGAAGGGATGCTGCCAGCCCTCCGGCAGCTCGGCCAGGGGACGGTAGCGGTCGTGCTTGAGCCAGCGGTGCATGTGGCCGAAGCTGTTCTGGTTGGGCACCAGCTCGATGAACCGCTCTCGGCAGTAGGCGTCCAGGGCCAGGATCTCCTCGCCGGTCAGGGGGCTGGCCTTCTCCCAGACCACCTCGTGGCCCCGGTAGGCGAAGGTGTGCTCGGTGTAGAGCTGGAACTGGTTGACCTTGAGGCTGGCCAGCAGATCCACGATCTGGAAGAGGGTCTCCATGGTGGGCACCTTGTCCCGGCTCACGTCCAGCATGACGCCCCGGTGGGGGAAGTCGGGCCAGTCGGTGATGCGCAGGCCGGGCAAGGTGATGGCGCCCTCCTGGGGCGGGTAGAGGCGCAGGAGTTGAAGCAGGGTCTGGACGCCGTAGAAGAGGCCGGCCGCGTCCCCGCCCATGACGGTGATGCCGTCCTCGACGATGACCAGGCGGTAGCTCTCCGGGCCGGTGAGCAGGGCTGGATCCGCGCCCAGGGTGATGTGCACGGTCCCGGCGTCCGTGGCGGTCAGCTCCGGGGAGAGGCCGCGCCCTTCCAGGGCTCGGCCCAGCTCCTCACCGATGAAGCGAATGGCAGCGGCGTCCGTGGCCAGGTAGATGAGGGGATGTTGGGGCAAGGTGTAGGTTTTCTCGATGGGCTCCAGCCTCTGAGGGGACGGGGTGAGCAGGGAAAGGGCTCTGAACATGGGGATGACCTCCGTGGCGTTGGCGTGTGGTGATGGGCTGATGGTCCAGGGGGATGGACGCCGATGGCTTACAGAAAACAGTCACTCTCAGAACGGATCCGGCGCCGTTTTGGTTCACTTCCATTATACTCCACCCCTCTAGACCGGCAACCGCCCCCGTTTTTTCAGGGGAACGAAACCGAAGCCCAGGGCCTGGTGGGCGTCGCCGATGACCACGAAGGCGTTCTCGTCTGCCTGGGCCACCACCCGCTTCAGGTCATTGACC
Source organism: Caldilineaceae bacterium (assembly GCA_015494005.1). GTDB lineage: Bacteria > Chloroflexota > Anaerolineae > Caldilineales > Caldilineaceae > S144-5. The sequence continues at coordinate 2,600 of WGCB01000598.1, read as the reverse complement.
TGGGGACGATGGACCGCGCAGTAGAGCATGTGGTGGGTCTGGCCGGTGTAGCTGCCGGTGATGGGCCACTGGCTGGCCCCACGTCCCAGCTCCTGGATCAGGGCCGTGGCCACCGCCTCCGGGTGGTCCGTGACGATGGTGGCCGTGCGCACGCTGCTGGGCCCCTCCAGCACGTAGTCCGAGGCCAGGCCGTTCAGGAAGAGGGTCAGCATGGCGTAGAGGGCCAGCTCCCAGCCGAAGACCAGCCCGGCCGCCAGGACGATGAGGCCATCGGTGTAGAGGTAGACGGAGCTGAGGGGGATGCCCGTCTTGATCTGGATCACCCGGCCCAGGATGCCGGTGCCGCCCATGGTGGCCCCGGCCCGGTAGATGAGCCCGCCACCGATGCCCCCCACGATCCCCGCGTAGATGGAGCTGAGGAGCACGTTGTCCGTGATGGGCCACTGGTCCAGCAGACCAGGCAGGTAGAGCAGGAAGAGATCCGTGGCAGCGGAGAAGATGGCCACGTTGATCAGGGTGCGGAAGAGAAACTTCCAGCGCCCCAGGTAGACGAACCCCAGGGCCAGCATGGGGATGTTCAGGACCAGGTAGAGGGCGCCCACGGACCAGCCGGTGAACTGGTTCAAGATGATGCTCACACCGCTCAGTCCACCGGCCGCGATGTTGAAGGGCACCTGGAAGATAGCGTAGGCCAGGGCCGCCACCAACACGCCCACAGTCATCAGGAGAAAGCGCAGGGCCTCCTCCCACACTGCCAGCAGAAACCGCTTCATGGATCACCTCCTGGCCGGGCTTGGGGGGCGACGATCCGCCAGCCCGAGAGCGCTCAGGTCCTGTACTCCCCGTTGATGGTCACGTACTCGTGGCTCAGGTCGCAGGTCCAGACGGTGGACGCGCCCGAGCCCAGGCCCAGCTCGATGCGCACGTCGATCTCCGGCTGGGCGAAGATGGCCGCCGCCTCCTCCTCGGAGTAGTCCACGGGACCACCGGCCTGGACCAGCTGCAGCTCCTCCCCCCGTTGGCCGGGCGCGGCGCCGCCCCGCACGAAGAGGGCCACTCGCTCCGGATCCACCTGGGCCTCCGCGTAGCCCACGGCCGCGATGATCCGCCCCCAGTTGGCGTCGTTGCCGTAGAAGGCCGTCTTCACCAGGGCGCTGTTGGCCACCGCCTTGCCCACCCGGTGGGCCTCCTCGTCGTCCACCGCGCCGTTGACCTGGATGGTGACGAACTTGGTGGCCCCTTCCCCGTCCCGCACGATGGCCTGGGCCAGCTCCTGGCAGAGCTCTGTCAAGGCCGCCTGGAACTGCTGGAAGGCCTCCTGGCTGGGGTCCGTCACCTCCACGTTGCCGGCCAGGCCATTGGCCAGGAGCAGCACCGTGTCGTTGGTGCTGGTGTCCCCGTCCACGGTGATGCGGTTGAAGCTGCGCTCCACGCTGTGGCTCAGGGCCTGCTGGAGCAGAGGCTGGGCCATGGCCACGTCCGTGGCGATGACACTGAGCATGGTGGCCATGTTGGGGTGGATCATGCCCGAGCCCTTGGCCATGCCCGTGAGGCGCACCTCCGCCTCCCCCAGCCACAGGGTGCGGGTGGCCAGCTTGGGCCGGGTGTCCGTGGTCATGATGGCCTGGGCCGCGGCCTCCCAGCCCTCCTGCTGCAGGGCCTGGACAGCCTGGGGGATGCCAGCCTGGAGCTTCTCCATGGGCAGCTGCACGCCGATGACCCCGGTGCTCATGACGAAGACGGTGCTGTCGTGGGCGCCCAGGGCCTGCTCCGTCCACTCGGCCATGAGCCGGGCGTTGACCCGGCCCTGGACCCCGGTGCAGGCGTTGGCGCAGCCGCTGTTGATCACCACGCCGTGGATCCGCTCCGGGTTCAGGGCCAGGAGCTGCCGGTCGTAGATCACCGGCGCGGCGGGGAAGGCGTTGCGGGTGAAGGTGGCGGCCACCCGGCAGGGCACCGGGCTGGCCACCAGCGCCAGGTCCAGGGCGCCGTCGGGCTTGATCCCCGCGGCGATCCCCGCCGCGTCGAAGCCGGTGACGGCATAGTCCGGGCTAGCATTCGCTGTCATCTGGTTTCTCCTTACTGGACGGGGGCCATTGGATGAGCATCGTCCACTCATCCCCTCATTCGCAAATCCCCACTCACTACTTCCCCATTTCGTTCAGTCCCGCTTGAAGTCGCTGAAGTCCGGCGTGGGGTAGTCCGTCACACCGGGCCCCTCCTTCAGCAGCATGGCCCGCACCTTCATGGGCAGGCCGAAGAGCTTGATGAAGCCCTCTGCGTCCGCCTGGTTGTAGACGTCGTCCTCGTCGAAGGTGACGTAGTCCTCCCGGTAGAGGCTGAAGGGGCTCTTGCGGCCAGCCAGGATGACGTTGCCCTTGTAGAGCTTCAGGTGCACCGTGCCGGTCAGGGTGCGTTCCGTGTTCTGGACGAAGGCGTCCAGGGCCTCCCGCAGGGGGGTGAACCACTGACCATTGTAGACCAGCTCCGCGTAGCGCAGGCCCACCTGCTGCTTGTAGTGCAGGGTCTCCTTGTCCAGGCAGAGCTGCTCCAGGGCGGCGTGGGCCTTGTAGAGGATGGTGCCCCCCGGGGTCTCGTAG
>WGCB01000597.1 GCA_015494005.1 Caldilineaceae bacterium | reverse complement strand
GCCGAAGCCGCCGATGATGGGCAGCCCTCGTCCCAGCACCGGGATGCCGGAGATCCAGCGCAGGACGAAATAGATGGCGATGAGCAGGGTCACGCTGGGGAAGGCGTGGAGCACCAGGGTGGTGGCCAGGAAGGAGCGCCGGCCCGGGAAGCTGATCCGGGAGAGGGCGTAGCCGGCCAGGGAGGAGATGAGCACCACACCGACGGTCAGCCCCACGGCCAGGATGAAGGTGTTGATGGTCACCTGCCAGATGTTGGGGTCCTCCCAGAGGAAGGACCAGTTCTTCAGGGTCAGCCCACCGAAGTTGCCGTCCCGATCCACTGGCACCAGTCCGTAGGTGCGCTGGGAGAAGGTGGAGACGACGATCCAGATGTAGCCCACCACGATGGGCACGGTCATCACGCCCAGGAGCAGCATGGGGATGCCCACACGCCAGCGGGAGCCTGTACCTAGGTCTTCCATGGTTCCTCCTTGAATGCCAGGGCCCGAGCCGGGCCAGATCCTACAGGGCCTCGATCTTGGGTTCCTGGACCAGCTCGTTGAACTGGAAATAGCGCATGTAGACGATGGCCATGACCAGGCCCACCACCACCAGCACCGTGGCCAGGGCCGCGCCGAAGCCCCACTGGAAGTTGCCCCAGTAGTTGTTCAGGGCCCGGTGATAGGCCCAGAGGGACCAGACCTCCGTGTCGAACTGCCCATCCGTGAGGAGCAGGATGTATTCGAAGGAGGTGAGCAGGGAGAGGGTCTGGTAGGTGGTGACGAAAAGCAGGGGCCAGCGGATCATGGGCAGGATCACGTAGCGGATGCGCTGCCACATGTTGCAGCCGTCCACCAGTGCAGCGATCATGTAGTCCTTGGGGATGGACTCGATGGCCGAGGTGAAGATGATCATGCCGAACGAGGCGCCGATGAAGCCGTTGGTCAGGATCACGAAGGTCCAGGCCTGGGCCGGCAGCCAGTTGGTAGGCTCGATGCCCAGGGGAACGAAGAGATGCTGGTTCAAGATACCGTAGGGGGCGTCCGCGGCCATGTACTTCCACATCATCACGTAGATCACCGAGGGGGTGATCCGGGGCAGGAGCCAGAGGGAGCGGAAGAAAAAGCCCGTGCGCCGGGGGATGTGGGTGGTCAACAGGGCGATGACCAGAGCCATGCCCACGTTGAACAGGGTCAGGGTCAGGAAGACGTACTTGAGGGTGTTGCGGAAGATGAAGCCGGACTGGGGATTGATGAAAATGCGCCGGTAGTTCTCCAGCCCCACCCACTCCCAGTTCTTGAAGCCGGTGGAGGTGCTCAGGTTGGTCAACGAGATGCCGAAGATGATCAGAACGGGTATGAAGAAGAAAAAGAGCACCAGGAGCGTGGCTGGGGTCATGAAAGCCAAGGGCCCCAGCAGCCCCCGCACCGTCTCCAGGAAGGAGGCTCGGGGGGAGATCGGTTCGGAGCTGCGAATGCCTTCGCTGGTTGCCGTCATGGGCCTGCTCTCCTTGTGTCCATCCACAGGATGGGCTATCTGCCGGATGGGCTATCTGAAAGAAGCGCTAGTGGCGCAGATGGGATGGGGCCCGGAGAACCCGCGCCCCATCCCATAGCACCATCTACTCCACGATCACCGCGTCGCCCAGCTCCGCCTGGAGCTGCTGCACCGCCGCCTCCGCGGCCGCGGCCGGGTCCATCTCGCCGTTCTCCGCCTTCACCATGAAGTCCCACACGATGTCGAAGTAGGGACCGTACATCACATGGTTGGGCTGGTAGAAGTTGTAGTCCAGCATGTAGAGCACGTCCGAGAGGAAGCGGTTGTTGGCGTAGTCCGGATAGGTGGCCTGGGATTTGAGGATGCCCAGGTGGGTGCTGTCCACCGCGTGCAGGGTGTTGATCTCCGGCGTGGTGGTCTTGGCCAGCAGGGCGCAGGCCGCCTCCTGGTTGCTCTTGCCCGAGGCCTCCTCGGTGGTGATCATGTAGACCAGCGGGTGGGAGAGGGTGATCCCAGGGCGGCCGGGGATGCCGGTGGGCTGCAGGGCGTAGCCCACGAAGCTGAAGAGGTACTCCTCGCCGCCCTGGTCCGCCACGTAGTTGGTGGCCCAGTCCGCCCACTGCCAGATGCCGCCGTTCCAGAAGAGGACCTTGCCGCTGGTCACCGTATCGTGCCAGATGCTCCACTCGGTGCCGATGTAGTTCTCCGGGGTGATGCCCTCTTCCACCACCCGGCGCTGGAAGGCGTACCACTTCTCCAGGGCGTCCTTGGTGACGATCAGCTTGTCCTGCTCCGGGTCGTAGAGGCGACCGCCGTAGGCCGCGTAGTACTGGATGTAGTCGCCGCCCTTGCGGGGTCGGTGCCAGTAGCCGAAGCCGGGCTCCACCACGCCCTTGTCGATGCCCTCCTTGGCCGTGGCGATCATGTCGTCCAGGGTGAACTCGCCGGCCTTGATCTTCTCGGGCAGGGCGTCGATCTCCTCCTGGGACCAGCCCATCTCGGCCAGGAGCTTTTTGTTGAAGAACATGGGCCGGGCTTCCGTGTCCTGAGGAACGCCCCAGATCTTGCCCTTCCAGGTGACCGAATCCCACAGGCTGTCGATCACGTCATCGAACTCCGGATACTTCTCCCGGCACCAGCCGAACTCCTCGATGTAGCCGGCGTTGGCCCAGACCGGGATGTCCTCGTGGCCGGAGAGGACGATGTCCGGGGCCTCGCCCGCGTCCGCGGCCAGGGTGAACTTCTTCTTGTAGTCGCCCCAGCCGGCGTCATCGTTGACGGGCGTCACGTTGATGTCGAAGTCCTCCACCATCTCCGCGGCCTTGGCCGGGCCGTCCGCCCGCCAGTGCTCCACGTTGTTGGCCTCGGCCCAGACCACGATCTCCACCGGGCCGGCGGCCTCCTCTGCCGCGGGCGCGGCTGCTTCGCCCTTCTCCTCGGCCGGAGCGGGGGCGGGGGCAGCTGGCTGCTGAGCCGGACAGGCCGTGAGCACCAGTGCGGCAACGATCAACACGGCAAGCAGCAGAAAACGTTTGGATACCTGCATGGCACAACCTCCTTGTACTGGGTATGTTGTGGAAACGAATGACCAAAATGCGCCAGTGAAACCAGATGCACCGATGAAACCGGTGGAACGGAGAGACAGCAGGTTACCGCAGCAGCAGGGGATCCAAGCTCGGTCACACGTGTGCTCACTCCGACACAAAAGCGACAACCCGTCGGCAAAGCGATCCGCTGCCGTGACGCCGCGACCAGTTTTTCGGGAGAGCATCCGTGTGATGGAACGGTGTGAAGTGGCTCATCCTAGAGCATCGTTGACCAGAATGAGTCGACCGCACAGTGGGAGAAACCGTGGAAGCACTCGGGGGACAATGTGACTGCTAGTCACATTCAGTCTAGCAGCGATTGAAAACCGTGTCAAACAGCTTTTTCGTGGCTTCGCGGCGAGGTGTCCAGACGGAGAGGAGAAAGGAGGGGGAGCTGCTGGCCGCGGAGGGGCGCGGCGCAGCCAGGTGGACAGGGCGACCCTGCCCCAGGCGCAGAGGCGGCGTGGATCCAGAGGGCTGCAGGCACTCTCTTCCGCTAGGCCCAGCCCTGGACGGCCGCCCTTCGTTTCGAGGCTATTTCCGCTTTGGCCAGCCGCCCTCCAACTCCTCCAGGACGGATTCTCGCGCCGAAATGATGAACGTGGAGCAGACGATCAGCGTGGCGGCTCCCATGGGAGCACCGATCAGCACCAGGGCCCACACTGGCATGGTTCCTCTCCTTCCCTTCCAGGTGAAATGACCAGTGAAGTGACCAGCCACAGCCAGGCTGGCATGATGGACGGTTCTTTCACCTGTTCACGGTACCATGCCCTGGAGAACGAACAAGATCGATTGGGTTAACCCTTGGTTAAGAGATCGAACGAGCCTCCCAGCGAACGCCCACCTGGTAGCAAGAGGAGCCTCGACACAGGCTTGCCAGATCCCCGGAAAGCTGAGAAGATAGCCGGGAGCATCTACCCCCGCTGATCGCCCCCGCACACACCTTCCTGGCACACACCTTCTTGGAGGAAAAGACCCATGTCCGGACAAGCGAGGAAACTGCGGTGGGGGCTCCTCTCCACCGCCAACATCAACCGGGCCCTCATCGGCCCCCTGCGCGCGGCCCAGCGCAGCGAGTTGACCGGCGTGGCCAGCCGCTCCCGGGAGCGGGCCCAGGCCTACGCGGCCCAGTGGGAGATCCCCAGGGCCTACGGCAGCTACGAGGAGATGTTGGCCGATCCCCAGATCGACGTGGTCTACATCAGCCTGCCCAACGCCCTCCACGCGGCGTGGACGGTGAAGGCCGCGGAGGCCGGCAAACATGTCCTCTGCGAGAAGCCCCTGGTGGTCTCCCGGGAGCAGATGGACCAGGTGGAGGCCGCGGCCCAGGCCAATGGGGTCACGATCTTCGAGGCCTTCATGTACCTGCACCATCCCCAGACCCAGACCGCCCGCCGCCTGGTCCAGGAGGGCGCCCTGGGCCGGCTCCAGACCATCCAGAGCTGGTTCCACTTCCACCTGCCCCCAGAGGACGCGGGCAACGTGCGCCTGAGCGCCCCTCTGGAGGGCGGCTCCCTCTGGGATGTGGGCGTCTACCCCAACAGCCTGGCCATCACCATGGCCCAGCCCCAGCGCCCCCAGGTCGCCTTCGCCAGCCAGATCCTGGGGGAGAGCGGCGTGGACGTGGCCATGCGAGGGCAGATCCACTTCAGCGGGGAGGTGGCGGCCCAGATCTCCTCCGGCTTCCGCACCCCCTTCCGGGAGGGGGCCTACCTGGTGGGGGACGAGGGCGTGCTCTGGATCCCCGAGCCCTGGAAGCCGGGCCTGCGAGGCGACACCACCATGACCCTCACCCGGCTGGACGGCAACGTGGAGGAGCGGGTCATCCCGGCGGTGAACCCCTACCTCTGCGAGGTGGAGGCCATGGAGGCCTGCGTCCTGGACGGCGCGCCGCCGGTGGTGCCCCTGGCCCTCAGCCGCACCTTCCTGGAGAGCGTGCTGGCCCTCTACGCCTCGGCCCGGACCGGCCAGGCCCAGCCGGTGGCCCTGGGTGCCTGATCAGGCAAACAGGGAGGACATGCGCAGTCCTTCCAACATGGCTCGCATCTCCTCGTCCGTGGGCGGATGGCCCGGGTAGCGGCTGGCCGCGTCCAGGACCTTGGACAGCAGGTGGATGTCTCCCACGGTGTTCAGGAAGATGCCGGGACGACTCATGGCCCAGTGAACGGCCCGGTCGATGTCCACCTGCTCCTCCAGGGGCTCGTACCAGGTGGCCCGGGTGCGGGGTTTGCTCCCCCAGGGCCCCCGGGCGATGGTCTTGATGGTCTGGACGGCCACGTTGCGCTCCTGGCAGAGGGCCATGAGCCGCTCGAAGTCCGCCGCGTACTGGGGATTCTGCATCATCACGAAGTTGTAGGGCAGGAGCACCGAGTCGAAGTCGAAGCGCTCCAGGCTGCGCCGGTGCATGGCCGGGGCGGCCAGCCCGTGGCCGGTGACGCCGATGAAGCGCACCAGGCCCTGCTCCCGGGCTTCCACGGCCGCCTCCAGCGCGCCGCCGGGCCCCAGGGCCTGCTCCCACTCGTCCGGGTGGACCAGGTTGTGGAGCTGGATCAGGTCGATCTGGGTCACCCGCAGCCGCTCCAGGGAGCGACGGATCTCCGCCTTGGCCTGCTCGTAGCTGCGCTCGCCGGTCTTGGTGGCTAGGAAGAAGCGGTCCCGATGGCGCTCCATCCAGGGGCCGATGCGCAGCTCCGCGTCGCCGTAGCTGGCCGCGGTGTCGATGTGGTTGACGCCGTACTCCAGGAGCAGCTCCAGGACCCGGTCCGCCTCCGCCTGGGTGACCTGGCTCAGGGCGGCGGCGCCGAAGAGGGTCACGGTGCTCATGTGGCCGGTGCGGCCAAAGGGTCGTTTCTCGATGGTGGGCATGGCTGGCTTCCTCCAGAATGAAACTGGTGTGATCGGTGGCTGGGCTCGTCAGACGATAGTCCGATACAGGTGTGGCCCGAAGTCCGCCTGGTAGAAGGGGGAGACCATGCGGCCCGGGGGCACCAGGTGGTCGATGACCTCCCGGTCGTCGTCGCTGATCGTCACCTCCAGCGCGCCCAGGTTGTCCTCCAGCTGCTCCATGGTGCGGGGACCGATGATGGGGCTGGTCACACCGGGCTGGTGCATGACCCAGGCCAGGGCCAGCTGGGAGAGGGTGCAGCCCTTGGCCTTGGCCAGGGGGCGCAGGCCGTCGATGACGTCGTAGATGGCCTCGTTCATCCGAGCCCGGAGGATGGGGTTGCTCTCGGCCTGGGCGAAGCGGCTGTCCGGCGGAGGTGGCGCGCCCCGATGGTACTTTCCTGTGAGCAGGCCGCCGGCCAGGGGGCTCCAGGGGATGATGCCCAGGCCGTGGGTCTGGGCCAGGGGGATCAGCTCCCGCTCGATGCGCCGGTCCAGGATGTGGTAGGGCGGCTGCTCGGTGACGAACCGGTTCAGCCCCAGCTCCTTGGAGACCCAGAGGGACTCCATCACCTGCCAGGCGGCGAAAGTGCTGGTGCCGATGTAGCGCACCTTGCCGGCCCGCACCAGGTCGTCCAGGGCTCGCAGGGTCTCGTCGATGGGGATGTTGGACTGGGGCCGGTGGATCTGGTAGAGGTCGATGTAGTCGGTCTGCAGACGGCGCAGGCTGGCCTCGCACTGCTCGATGATGTGGCGGCGGCTGTTGCCCGAGGAGTTGGGATCGTCGTCGGTCATGCGGCCGTGCACCTTGGTGGCCAGGATCACCCGATCCCGTTTGCCGTTGCGCTTCAGGGCCTCCCCGGTGACCTCCTCGCTGCGCCCCCGGCTGTAGACGTTGGCCGTGTCCAGGAAGTTGATGCCCGCGTCCAGGGCCCGGTCGATGATGCGATAGGAGGCCTTCGGCTCGGTTTTGCCGCCGAACATCATGCAGCCCAGACAGAGCACGCTGACCTGAACGCCTGTCCTGCCCAGAGAACGGTACTCCATGGCTCGTCCCTCCTTGTGGGTGGCATGAGAGTGGATGGCGTGAGAGTGGATGCGTGAACACGGCTGGCCGAGGGAAGGCAGCCGGTGGGGCCGGGGGAGTGCCTGCGGTTGTTCCGTCCCCACTTTACTCCGCTTTGCAGAGAATTTCAAGTGTTGGCCAAAACCGGTACAGTCCCGGAATCGAGTTTGAACCCGGCCCTGGGATGGGGTAGAATGGCCGGGCAACAAGCCTTTTGACGCCCAAGCCGTCCCGGAATGGTTCGGTCCACCCCATGCCCTCACCCCTAACGTGCCCCCCGACGCGCACCCCTGGGGGGCCCTTTGGAAAACACGTCCATGAGCACGCCCTCGCTTCCATCCTTGCTCGACAAGCTGCAACGCAGCTACGAGGATCTGATCCACACCCTGGCCCTGCTGGAGCCAGAGGAGCTGGAGTCCGCGCGGCTGGCCAACGGCTGGACACCCAAGGCCACCCTGGCCCACGTGGCCTTCTGGGACGCCTTCCAGACCCGGCGCATGCAGGCGGCCCTGGCCGGGGAATCCGCGGCGACAGGCCTGCAGCTGCCGGACGAGGACAACGACCAGCGGGCGGAGCGGGACGCCCAGCGCCCCTGGACCAAGATCCAGGCGGAGGCGGACGCGGCCCGGCAGGGGCTGATCGAGTTCGCGGCTAGCCTGACGCCCGAGGCCCTGGCTCGCCCGTACCCCGAGGGAGAGCGTCAGCTGGATCTGGCAGCCCTGCTCACCCACATGATCAAACACACCCGGGAGCACACCTGGGAGATCCAGGCCTACGCCCGCTCCCTGGACCGCTGGGGCCGGGAGGGCATGCGGGCCTTCCTGGACCGGCAGTTCACCCACCTGCTGGACGCCATCGGTGGCCTGGACGAGGAGAGCCTGACCACGGTGCCCGTCTGCGGCGTGTGGAGCGCCCGGGACGTGCTGGCCCACGTGCTGGCCTGGGAGGAATACGGCTGGCAGGTGGTGCAGCAGTGGCCCCAGGTGGACCGGGAGAGCCTGGCCCCCTGGCTGGAGGGGGAGCACATCGACGCCATCAACGCGCGGTTGCTGGCCCAGAAGGAGGGCCAGAGCCTCATCGATCTGCTGGACGGACTGGCTACCATGCAGCGGCGCACCCTCGCCTTCTTCGACCAGGCCAGCGACCAGCTCCTGGAAAGCCAGGGCGACTACGGCTGGGGCCAGGAGGGCTCCCTGCTGGGCTTCCTCTTCGACCTGGCCCAGCACCGGGCCGAGCATGCCGGGGATCTCTGGCAGGCCCGGGCGGATGGCCATCTGGTTCCTCGGGCCTGAATTCCCCGGGCCCGACGGACAGCGGGAAGGGTCCTCCTGGGCCCTGCACCTGTCGTTTTTTCGCCGTTTGACGAGTCACGGCAGGGCGTGATACACTCTCCCCGCCTACAAACTGTGCCCCCACCAGTTTTTGTCCTTTTTCCTCTTCCCCCACGAAGCCGAATTCCGAACATCATTCCATCGCCGGCCCTTCGTCGCGTCTCCCTTGCGCTGCTCTCGCGTGGGTGTGCGGCGCGTCCGTGCCACTTTTCCAGGCTCTTGTTGCACCGTTCCTGGCTTGCAGGCGTCCCGCCTCTCGGCACCGCATTCGGGCTCCGATCCGGCTTGCTGCCCGTTCGATCCCAGCCTGCTCATTCCCGAGATCGACGCCCAACCTCCCGCTGGGCAGACGTTCAGCGGCCTGTTTCCCAATCCCTGTCCAACCCGTTTTTCACACCTGTCTTTCACCACGCCTGTCTTTCACAACGTTTCTTTCACAAAGGAGGAGGAATGTGAAGATCCATCGCAAACTCTGGCTCACCATCCTGGCCCTGATCGTGGTGCTGCTCCTGGCGGCCTGCGGCGGTGGCGCCAAGGAGGAAGCTCCGGCCGCGGAGGAGGCCGCGCCCCCCGCCGCGGAGGAGGCGGCCCCGGCCAAGGAGGAGGCCGCGGCCATGCCCGAAGGCGGCTGCCCGGCCGTCACCGTGGCGGACATGCAGGGCGTCGCCCCAGGACAGTTCCCCCAGCAGTTCGAGCTGAGCGAGTTCCAGGAGCTGGCCGGCTGTGAGCTCTCCTTCTCGGAGAACCCGGCCATCGCCGACCTGAACGCCCGCATCGCCGGCAACCCGGATCTGCCGCCGGTGACCGAGCGCCTGCCGGAGGAGCCCCTGGTGGTGGCCCCCTACCAGGCCATCGGCACCTACGGCGGCGTGCTGGACGGCCTCTCCAACGCCACCGAGGCCGGCACGTCGGACCTGCTCAGCGTGCGCCATGTGAACCTGGTCCGCTTCGCCGACGACCTGCAGACCATCGTCCCCAACGTGGCCAAGGGCTGGGAGTGGAACGACGATTTCACCGAGCTGACCTTCTTCCTGCGCAAGGGGCACAAGTGGTCCGACGGCGCGCCCTTCACCGCGGAGGACGTGAGTTTCTGGTTCAACGACCTGATCTTGAACCCGGATGTCTACCCGGACACCCCCTCGGTCTGGCTCTTCGACGGTGAGCCCATGACCGTGGAGGCGGTGGACGAGACCACGGTGAAGATGACCTTCCCCACCTCCGCTCCGGGGATGCTCACCCGCTTCGCCCAGATCTACGTGCAGCCCTTCCAGCCCAAGCACTTCTTCGAGAAGGTGATGGCCGAGGAGGGCCTCTCCCTGGCCGAGGCCGCGGAGCTCTACTACGGCAACAGCGACTGGAAGGACGTGCCTTCGCCCCTGCTCAGCGGCGCCTCGGACCACGTGGCCCCCACCCTGGAGTCCCACATCCTGGTGGAGGAGACCACCAAGGGGCGTCGCCTGGTGGCCAACCCCTACTTCCACATGGTGGACACCCAGGGCAACCAGCTCCCCTACATCAACGAGATCAACGAGCTCTACGTGCCGGACAAAGAGGTGCGCAACCTGAAGATCACCAACGGCGAGGTGGACTACAAGGCCCAGGCCATCTTCGTGGACGACTTCCCCCTCTACAAGGAAAACGAGGCCAAGGGCAACTACACCGTGGATCTGGCCAACGGCGTGGGCGAGCTCATCTTCTACGGCTTCAACCTGACCCACAAGGACGAGGGGCTGCGGGAGATCTTCAACGACCTGCGCTTCCGCCAGGCCATGTCCCTGGCCATGAACCGGGAGGAGATCGTGGAGATCGTCTTCCTGGGCCAGGCCGAGCCCATGCAGGCCACCCCGGCGGACCCCAACACGGTCAGCTTCGTGACGGAAGAGCATCTGACCAGCTTCATCGAGTACGATCCGGACCGGGCCAACGCCCTGCTGGACGAGATGGGGCTGAAGGACGTGGATGGAGACGGCTTCCGGGAGCGGCCGGACGGCTCCAACCTGACCATCCTGCTCCAGTACTCCAACCAGGGTGCGCCGGTGACCATGCACGAGCTGGTGAAGAGCTACTGGGCGGACGTGGGCATCCGGGTGGAGCTCAAGGAGGTCACCTCCGACGAGTACCGGGCCAAGGGCAACACCAACGACCTGGACATCTCCGTCTGGAAGTACGACAACTCCTCCGGCGCGGTCATCGTCCAGAACCCCTTCATGCTGGTGCCGGAGTTCGGCGATTTCTGGAACCCGGGCATCGCCGACCTGTGGGAGGAGTGGCACGACACCAACGGCGAGTCGGGCATCGAGCCGCCGGACGATGTGAAGCGCCTCTACGAGCTGGTGGATGAGTTCGTCAAGTATCCCCTGGGCAGCGAGGAGAGCAACCGCATCGGCAAGGAGATCGTGGACATCCACGTGAACAACCTGTGGAAGATCGGCACTGCCGGCAACATCAAGACGCCGGTGATCCACCACAACAACCTGGGCAACTTCGGCCCCTTCCCTGTGAAGGCCTTCGACTACTACTGGGCCTATCCCTACCGGCCGAACCAGTGGTTCCTGAACGAATAGTCCTCTGCGTGTAGATTCCAGGGGCCTGGCAGGTTAATGTGCTTCCTGTCAGGCCCCCTCTCCCCACGAGTATGCCATGATTCGATTCATCGTCCAACGCTTTCTGGGCATGCTGGTGACCATGTTCTTCGTCTCCGTCATGGTCTTCATCATCATGGAGCTGCCGCCAGGCGACTACGCGGAGCGCTACGCCTTCCGCAAGTTCTCCGGCACCGGGGTCACCGTCACCGAGGCGGATGTGAACAACATCCGGGTCAAGCTGGGGCTGGATCGCCCGGCCTACGAGCGCTACTTCAGCTGGATCTGGGGCATCGTCACCAAGGGCGACTTTGGCCCGGCCTTCGCCTTCGAGACCTCGGTGAACAACGTCATCGGCCAGCGGCTCTGGCTGACCCTGGCCATCCTCTTCTCCACCCTCATCGTCACCTACCTGGTCTCCATTCCCATCGGCATCTATGCCGCGGTGCACCGCCATTCTATCGCGGACTACTCCCTGACGGTGCTCAGCTACCTGGGCCTGGCCTTGCCCAACTTCCTCCTGGCCCTGATCCTGCTCTACATCAGCGTCACCGTGCTGGACTCCAGCGTGGGCGGGCTCTTCTCCCAGGAGTTCGAGGGCGCGCCCTGGAGCTGGGCCAAGTTCGTGGACCTGCTGAAGCACCTCATCGTGCCCGCGGTGGTCCTGGCCTGGTCGGCCACGGCCTTCCAGCTGCAGACCGTGCGGGCCACCATGCTGGACGAGCTGAACAAGCTCTCGGTCACCGCGGCCCGGGCCCGGGGCATCCCAGAGTGGAAGGTGCTGCTCAAGTACCCGGCTCGGCTGGCCATCAACCCGGTGGTGAGCACCGTCAGCTTCGACGCCAACCGCATCTTCTCGGAGCTGCCCATCGTGGCCCTGGTCCTGGGCCTACCGGAGCTGGGGGAACTGCTCATCAAGTCCTACATCGACCTGGACATGTTCGTGGCCGGGGCCATCCTGCTCATGCTCACCTTCATGATCGTCTTCATGAATTTCCTCTCGGACATCGCCCTGGCCTTCCTGGACCCGCGCATCAAGCTGGAAGGAGGTTGATGCGAGCATGTCCACCAACGAGCTAAGCCAACGGGAGCTGACCCAACAGGAGCGAGCCGTCCAGGAGCGAGAGTCCCAGGAGGCCCTGCGCTACTACTCCGCCACCCAGTGGCAGCTGGTCTGGTGGCGCTTCCGCCGTCACAAGCTGGCCATGGCCGGCGGCCTCTTCCTGGCCCTCCTGGCTTTCCTGGGCATCTTCGCCGAGTTCTTCGGCCCCTACTCCGGGGTGACCCGCAACACGGACTACCTGCTGGGCCCGCCCCAGATCCCCCGTTTCTGGGACGAGAACGGCTTCTCCCTGCGCCCCTTCGTCTACGGCGTCACCACCGAGCGGGATCCGGTGACCCTGCGCCGCATCCCCACCATCGACCGGGAGGTGCGCCACCCCATCCGCTTCTTCGTCCGGGGGGAGCCCTACACCGTGCTCAAGGTCATCGAGTCGGACATCCATCTCTTCGGCGTGGAGGAGGGGACGGTGCACCTCTTCGGCACGGATCCCCTGGGCCGGGATCTCTTCACCCGCACCCTCATCGCCACCCGCACCTCCCTCTCCATCGGCGTGCTGGGCGTGCTCATCGCCTTCGTCCTGGCCCTGATCATCGGCGGCGTGGCGGGCTATTTCGGCGGCTGGATCGACTACGGCATCCAGCGCCTGACGGAGATCGTCCGGGTCATCCCGGTCATCCCCCTCTACATGGGCCTGGCCGCGGCCTTCCCCCGGGAGTGGTCCACCCAGCAAATCTACTTCGCCATGACCTTGATCCTGGGGCTGGTGGGCTGGCCCACCCTGGCCCGGCGCATCCGAGGACAGCTCCTCACCCTGCGCACGGAGGACTACGTGGTGGCCGCGCAGATCGCCGGGGCCAGCGCCGCCCGCATCATCGGACGCCACCTGCTCCCGGCCTTCGCCAGCTACATCATCGTGGATCTGGTCATCTCCTTCCCCTACCTGATCCTGAGCGAGACGGCCCTCAGCTTCGTGCAGCTGGGCCTGCGCCCGCCGGACATCAGCTGGGGCATCCTGCTCCAGGACGCCCAGAACATCCGGGCCATCGAACAGGCCCCCTGGCTCTTCATCCCTGCCGCCTTCGTGGTCACCGCGGTGCTCTCCTTCACCATCCTGGGGGACGGCGTGCGGGACGCGGCGGATCCGTACACGGTGAGCGGCTCATGAGGAACAGCATCGGCACGAGCGAAACCAGTATGAACGGAACCAGCCTTGACGGGGCCCTGCTCAAGGTGGAGAACCTGCGCATCGCCTTTCGCACGGACGAAGGGCAGATCCAGGCGGTGGACGGGGTGGACCTGACCGCCCAGACCGGCCGCACCCTGGGCATCGTGGGGGAGAGCGGCTCGGGCAAGAGCGTCAGCACCCACGCCATCATGCGCCTCCTGCCTGGGACCGCGGTCATCCACCCGGACTCCTCCATCCAGTTCCGGCGCAAGGACGGGACGGTGGTGGAGATCACCCAGCTCGCCCCCACAGGCCGGGAGATGCGGGCCATCCGCGGGGGCGAGATCGCCATGATCTTCCAGGAGCCCATGGCCACATTCTCCCCGGTCTACACCATCGGCAACCACATCATGGAGGCCATCCTGGCCCACGAGGAGGTCTCCAAGCAGGAGGCCCGGGAGCGAGCCATCCACCTGCTGGACCGGGTGGGCATCGCCAATCCCAGCCGGCGGGTGGACCAGTACCCCTTCGAGCTCTCCGGGGGCATGCGCCAGCGGGCCATGATCGCCGTGGCCCTCTCGGCCAACCCCTCCCTGCTCATCGCGGACGAGCCCACCACCGCCCTGGACGTGACCATCCAGGCCCAGATCCTGGCCCTCATGCGGGAGCTCCAGGAGGAGATGGGCATGGCCATCCTCTTCATCACCCACGACCTGGGGGTCATCTCCCAGATCGCCCACGACGTGGTGGTCATGTACCTGGGGCAGATCATGGAGCGGGGCACGGTGCGGGAGGTGATCAAGGAGGCCAAGCACCCCTACACCCAGAACCTGCTCCAGGCCATCCCCCGGCTGGAGAGCCTGGGCCAGCGGCTCCACGCCATCGGCGGGCGCATCCCCAGCCCCATGGAACGGCCGCCGGGCTGCCCCTTCCACACCCGCTGCCCGCAGGCCATGCCCGGCGTCTGCGACAAAGCCTTCCCGGAGACCACCCACTTCAGCCCGACCCATGAGGTGAATTGTTTTTTGTATGAGGGGAGTTAGGAGACGGGAGGGACGGGAGTTGGGACTTGACATTGCAACGACTACCAACTTCCAGCTCCCAGCTCCCATATTCTAGCGAAAGACACACCATTTCGAACTCGTCTGATTGCTTGAGGTCCGTCCGACAATGCCTGCAGAACACCACCCCCTGCTCGAAGTCGAAAATCTGAAAGTCTACTTCCCCATCCGGGCCGGGTGGCTGGGACGGGTCCACGGCCATGTGAAGGCGGTGGACGGGGTGAGTTTCACCATCCACAAAGGGGAGACCCTGGGCCTGGTGGGGGAGAGCGGCTCGGGCAAGACCACCACGGGCCGCTCCATCCTGCGGGCCATCCCGCCCACGGAGGGCCGGGTGACCTTCCACGTGAACGGCCAGGCCGTGGACGTGACCGGGCTGCGGGGCCGGGAGCTGCGCAACTTCCGCCGCCACATGCAGATGATCTTCCAGGACCCCTACAGCTCCTTGAACCCCCGCATGACTGTCCGGGACATCATCGCGGAGCCCCTGGTGGCCAACGGCATGGTGCGCAACAAGCGGGAGGTGGACGAGCGGGTGCGAGAGACGGCCGCCCTCTGCCAGCTGAGCCTGGAACACCTGCGCCGCTTCCCCCACGCCTTCAGCGGCGGCCAACGCCAGCGCATCGGCATCGCCCGGGCCCTGGTGGCCAACCCGGAGTTCATCGTCTGCGACGAGACCGTCTCTGCCCTGGACGTCTCCATCCAGGCGGAGATCCTCAACCTGCTCATGGACCTGCAGGAGCAGCTGGGGGTCACCTACCTCTTCATCGCCCACGACCTGAGCGTGGTGGCCCACATCTCGGACCGGGTGGCGGTCATGTACCTGGGGCAGATCGTGGAGCTGGCCCCCACGAAGTCCCTCTTCTACACCCCCAAACACCCCTACACCGAGGCCCTGCTCTCCGCCATCCCCGAGGTGGACCCGGACCAGACCATGCGCCACATCCCCCTGGAGGGGGAGATCCCCAACCCGGCCAACCCGCCGGCCGGCTGCCGCTTCCACACCCGCTGCCCCTACGTGGCCGACATCTGCCGGAGCCAGGTCCCGGCCTGGCAGGAGGTGGCGCCGGAGCATTTCGTGGCCTGCCACTTCGCGGAGGAGCTGACCCTCACCGGCGTGGGCGGCCCTCAGAACGCATCCGCCTGAGCCAGACGCCCGGAGGCATCCATGGCCGAGACCCGAGTCCTGATCCCCCTGAACCAGTCGGAGATGAGCAAGACCATCCTGCCCCACGTGGAGCGGCACCTGCCCCCGGGCAGCCACCGGCTGATCCTCTTCTACGTGGCCCGACCGCCCAAGGTCATCGGCCTCTCTGCACCGGAGTACGACCTGGGCTACGGCTTCGGCGAGGTCCGGGAGATCTCCGAGGCGGAGACCCACCCCATCTACTCCACCCAGCAGGAGGACAGCATCCGGGCCAGCGTGGAGGCGGAGATGCTCCCCGTCCTGGAGCGGCTGGAGGCCCAGGGCTACCCGGTCTCCTTGCAGGTGAACTTCGGAGAAAACGTGGCCGAGGAGATCCTGCAGGCCATCCAGGACCAGGCCGTGGATCTGGTGGCCATGTCCACCCGAGCCCGGGACGGTCTGCGCCGTTTCTTCTTCGGCAGCATCGCCCTGGAGGTGCTCCAGAAAGCCCGGGTGCCACTCCTGCTCTACCACCCTCACTGACGGTCACCGGAGCGGTTTCCACACCCCACCAGACAGGCACATCCCATGTCCAAACCCATCGCCACGCCCATGCCAGGCTCGCCCCTGGCCGAATTTATGCAGTTTGCCCGTCACCTGGCCGACGAGAGCGCCGGGATCATCCGCCACTACTTCCGCAGCGGCTACCAGGTGGAGCTGAAGGCCGACGAGACGCCGGTGACCATCGCCGACCGCCAGGCCGAGGAGCGCATGCGGGAGCGGATCATGCAGGAGTACCCGGAGCACGGCATCCTGGGCGAGGAGTTCGGCCTGCACCAGCCGGACGCGGCCTACCGCTGGGTGCTGGATCCCATCGATGGCACCAAGAACTTCATCGCCGGCAGCTACCTCTTCGGCACCCTCATCGCCCTGCTCCATCGGGGGCGGCCCATCCTGGGGGTGATCCACCAGCCCCTGGTGGACGACTTCCTCATCGGGGACGGGGAGGGGGCCTGGCTCAACGGGCGGCCGGTCTCCGTGCGCCCCTGCTCCAGCATCCGGGAGGCGGTGCTCCTGAACACGGACCACTGGAGCGTCTTCCAGCTGCACAACGGCCCGGCCTACGAGGCCCTGAGCCGCCGAGTCAAGCGCTACCGCACCTGGGGAGATTGCCACGGCTACTTCCTGGTGGCCACCGGCGGCGCGGACATCATGACCGACGCGGTCCTGGAGACCTGGGACCTGGCCGCGCTGGTGCCGATCGTCCAGGGGGCCGGGGGGCGCATCACCAACTGGCAAGGGGAGGATCCCTTCCAGGGCGGCGGTGTGGTGGCCACCGGCGGCGCCATCCACGAGGAGGTGATCCGGCGGTTGAACAGCAAGATCGAAGATTGAAGATCGAAGATTGAAGATTGAGGATTGGGGACGAAATCGTCTGCCCGGTTGCTCAAGCACCCAATTGTCTGATTTCCCAATCGCCCAAAGGAGTCCACCCATGCCGCTGCGAACCACCACCCTGGGCGCCTACCCCAAGCCCGACTACGTCCCCACGCCGGACTGG
>WGCB01000596.1 GCA_015494005.1 Caldilineaceae bacterium | reverse complement strand
CTCTACGACCGCCAGGGCAACTCGGTCTTCCTGGGCGGCGAACGCCAATACGACCAGGCGGCGTAGCCAACCCCACCTCATCCGAAAGCGAAAGGCCTGCCCAGTCGTGAGACCGGGCAGGCCTTGTTGTTTGGAGTTGTTTGGAGGACAAAGCCGCCGTTGGCCTGGGAGACCCTCGCGATCCCCTGGGCCTCCCCCGCTCATCTCCTCGCTCATCTCCTCACTCCACTGCCCCGCCACTCCCTCACTCTACTCCACCACCTTCGTGGGCTCCACCGGCACCCCAGAGGCCGGCGTGGCTGCAGGATCCCCCTCCGGCGTCACCTCGTTGGCCGTGGCCGGCGCTTCCTCCGGAGGCACAGGGGCCGCCTCGGACGGAGGCACCGGCACGACGTCCGTGCCTTCCGGCCCCACCCGCTGGGCCGAGAGCAGGGTGGCTTCCAGGCGCACTGGGACGCCCAGATCCTGGTTGAGCTGGCCTTCCACCCGGGAGAGGAGCGCCCGCTCCAGGGTGGTGTAGTCGTAGAACGTGGCATGCACCACAAATTCCTCCTCTCCCTGCTCCACTTCGATGTTGCTCAGGTAGGCCGCCTTGCTGGGGATGTTCTCGGCCAGCACCTCCTGGATCTGCTCCTTCATGTTGGCCAGCTGCTCCCGCTGCTGGAGCTGGCGCAGGGAGATGTGCAGCAACACGGCCAGGGGGATGGCGATGAGGGCCAGGGAGACCAGGGAGAGGCGCAGCCCCTGCTGGAAATGCTCCGACTGCCGGGTGGTGGGGGGGCGGAAGCCCATGAGCAGGAAGAAGATGGCCGCGGCCAGGACAATGGCCACCAGGTTGGTGGCAAAGAGGAGCAGCCCACCCCCGGCGATGGTGTAGCGGGAGGTGGCGATGCCGTAGCCCACCACGCAGAGGGGCGGGACCAAAGCCACGGCGATGGAGACACCAGGCAGGGCCGCAGCCACCTGTTTCCGGCTCAGCGCGTAGCCGGCCGCAGCGCCGGACGCCAGGGCCACCGCCAGATCCAGGAGAGTGGGCTGGGTCCGGGCCAGGATCTGGTCCGTGACCTGGGTGGCCGGGGAGATGAGGGTGACGAACACCCCCACGCTCACCGCCAGGATGATCCCCTTGACCGTGGCCTCCGCGGCCACCCGCACCAGCTGGCCGCTGCCTTCCACCAGGCCCATGGCCATGGAGGCGATGGGGCTCATGAGGGGAGCCACCAGCATGGCGCCGATGATCACCGCCCCGCTGTTCTGGAGCAGGCCGAAGGTGGCGATGGTGGCGGCCAGGAAGATGAGCACGAAAAAGTCGATGCTGGGCTGGGCCCCCTGGCGCATGGCGATGGAGATCTCCGCCCGCTCGGCCACGCTCAGCTTGGGGAAGACGGCGGCCAGCGCCTGCCAGCGGTTGCGCAGCCAGCGGTGATGCTTGGGCTCGTAGGGCCGCACCAGGATGGTGGGCTGGCGCCGGGAGAGGGCCACCTCCGCCGGGATGCCGTTGAAAAAGTGGGTGTCCAGGAACATGAGCCGGGAGGCGTTCATGAGCACCACGTCGTAGCTGCTGGCCATGTCCAGGATGCCGGTGACCACGCTGCTGGCCCGCACCACCTTCTGCTCCACGTTGGCCGGGGGGTGCTCCTCCTCGAAGAGGGCTCGGAACTGGGTGGTCTCCGCGGACTCGTTGCCCCTGGGCTGCTCCGGGGACGCGGCGGCCTGGAGCGTGGACGCCGAAGCCCCCTCTGCTGCCTGGTTGTGGGGTCCGCTTCCGTTGCGTCTATCCCCGGGGACGCTGCCGGCCTCCACGGGCTCCCGGTAGATGCGTTTGCCGTTGAGCCCCTTGCCGTTGGCGGCTCGGCCGGGCTCGGCCAGGGCGATGCTCGTGGGGCCTGGCTCCGGCGCACCGCGGACCTGGGCCTCCTCCTGGGCGAGGCGCTCCGGAGCGGGGCCAGCCGGGCCCAACTCGGGCGCCGGGGTGTGGATCTCGGCTCTGTCCTCGGCCCCATCCTGGCTTTCCCCCTGGCTGGAGGTCACCTCGTCCTCCTGGAAGAGGATATCCGGCACCACGTGGAGGGCCACCACCTTGCCCCCATCCTTCTGCACCAGGGCCTGCCCCAGCTCCAGGGCCGTGGTCACGCTGGAGCGGCCGCTGGCAGGGATGAGCACCTGGCGGATCCGGGGGGGCAGCTTGCCTCGGAGCACCGCCACGTCGCAGGTGACGGTCTGGACGATCCGGTCCAGCATGGGGTTCAGGTCGATGATCTCGCTGGCTTCCTCCAGCTCCTCCAGCCCCTCGGGGAACGCCTCCTGCTGTTCCTGGGGCACGCCGGCTGGGTTCTGCAGGGCCCGCAGGCGCAGCAGGCTCTGCTCCCAGATGCTGGGCTTGCGCCGGTTGGATCGGTAGGTCTCCTCCCAGCCGATGAGGAGCAGGTCCACGTGCTCGTCCTTCACCGTCTCCACGATGCCCTGGTGGGTGGTGCGGGCCACCCGCACGAAGGAGGTGACGGGCAGATCCGGGGGCAGGCCGGCCCGCTCCACGAAGTGCTCCACTGTGCGCAGCTGCTGCTCCGGGCGCAGATAGCTCAGGTTGCGGGTGAACTCCTCCTGCTGATCCAGGACGTGGAGGACGATCAGGTGGCCCTTGCGGGCGGCGGCGAGGAGGGCCCCGGCCTGGATCAAGGGGATGGCCGTTTCCGGGTTCATGATGGCCACCAGGACGCTGTAGCTCTCTCGCAGCGGCTCGGGCGGCGCATCCCGGAAGACGAACTTCTCCCGGGCTTTGGCCGAGGACTTCTGGACCCGGGTCAGGTAGTAGCCCACCCCCAGGAGCACCCAGAGGATCCCGCCCAGCAGAGTGCTCACGGGCAGGGCCAGGGGCAGGAAGAGGCCGATCACCGTGGCCAGGCCGGGGAAGACCGGGTCGAAGGGCAGGCGGATGCCGTCCCCCCTTCTCGCGCCCTCGTTCTGGGCCTTCTCCCGGGCCTTCTTGGCCTTCTTCCGGGAGCGGAGCACGTGCGGGCCGAAGAGCAGCACCGTGACCCAGAGGAAGGTCAGGCTGGCCAGGCCGGTGACCAGGGGGGTGGGGACGAGGGTGGCCAGCAATCCGGTGGCCAGGGTGGCCACGAGCAGCCCGACGGCGGAGGCCTCCTCCTGGTCGGGCAGTTTTTTCTTGAATTGGCGCGGCAGGTAGCCGTTCCAGGTCAAGGAATCGATGAGGTAGAGGATGCTGGCGAAGACCCGCTCCATGACGATGAAGCTGATGAAGAGGCCGGCCAGGACGAACCCCAGCTGCAGGGTGCCGGAATCCAGGGGCGGGATGAGCTGGGCCGGGGAGTTGAGGCTGCTGGCCCAGGCTCGGGGAAAGCTGCGGGCCAATCCCATGAGGATGGCCAGGAGCTGTCCCACGATCAGCGGGATGAGCAGGGAGGGCAGGAGGACGCGCCGGGGCCGGTGCACGTCCTCTTTGTAGCCCACGATGAGCGCCACGAACCAGAGGTTGGCCGCCAGGAAAGCCATGACGGTGGAAAGCTTGATGGGCTGCTCCGGTTCGGTCAAGGCGAAGGTGCCGTTGGCCGGCTGAAAGAAGCCCCAGACCGCCACCAGGATCACCAGGCCCAGGCTGGCGTAGACCAGCTTGGTGCGCAGGCTCCAGTTCCCGATAGGCTGGAAGATGTAGTGCAGGGCCATCAGGAAGGCGGCGAAACCGGCCAGCCAGCGGGTGGCGATGGCCACCCGGAAGAGGGACTGGGAGAGGATGCTCAGGTAGAGCCCCATGCCCCAGGCCAGGATCGCAGCCAGGCTCAGGTAGCCCAGGAGCAGGATCCAGCCGATCATGAAGCGCCGGGAGTTGCTGGTGTTGGGCTGGATCAGGCCGAAGAAGCTGTTGCTGTTGCGCCGGAAGCTGATGCGCTCCATGTAGCTCAGCACCACGGGCAGGAAGAGGAGCAGGGCCAGCAGAGAGCCCGGCGCCAGCTCCTTGCCCGTCATGCGGACCAGCCAGCCCACCAGGGTGAAGGCATTCAGGGCCAGGATCAGGCT
>WGCB01000595.1 GCA_015494005.1 Caldilineaceae bacterium | reverse complement strand
GGCTGTTGTAGTCGAACGTGAAGAGCCGCTGCTCCCGGGCGAACTCCTCGGTGAGGAACTCGTCGATGAAGCCCACGTCGTTGTAGATGCGTCGCACCTGGAAGACCTTCTCCCGGCCCAGGCCCAACTGCCGATCCCACCGACGCCGGGCCTCCAGGTCCTGGCACTCCTGGTACTCCGGCCCGAAGGCGCCCCGGTTCCAGCGGTCCTCGATGTCCCGGAAGAGCTCCAGACCCAGCTTGTAGGGGTTGATGCGGCCGGGATGGACCGCCACCGTGCCCGAGTGGTGGTCCGCGTAGTCGATGAGCTCGTTGGGCTCCAGGGCCCGTTGGGTCATGATGTGGGTGTGGACGTAGGAGGCCCAGCCCTCGTTCATAATCTTGGTCTGCCCCTGGGGCGCGAAGTAGTAGGCCTCCTCCCGGATCATGTCCAGGATGTCGTACTGCCAGTTGTAGAGGGGGGCGTGCTCCAGGAGGAAGAGCAGCACGTCCCGTTCTGGCTCCGGGGGCAGGCGCTCCTCCTGTTTCTGGGCCTCTTCGAGGCGGCGCTTCTGCTCCTCCAGGAACTCCGGCGGGTTCAGGAAGGGGTCCATGTACTCCTTGGCCTGCAGCCGGCGCACGGTCACCGGCTGGGGATCCTCTGCCTCCTCTCGACCGCTTGGAGGGCGGCGCTGGATGGCCACTGCATGGGGATCGATGAGGTTGTCCAGGGAGAGGCAGGCGTCCAGGAAGTCCTCCACCACGTCCTGGCCGTAGCGGGCGATGTAGCGGCGCACCCGGGTGGCGTGGTTGGCCATCTCATCCAGCATGCGGCGGTTGGTGTGGGCGAACCAGAGGTTATTCTTGAAGAAGTCCGAGTGGCCGTAGACGTGGGCCATGACCAGCTTCTGGTCCACGTGGTGGTTGCTGGCCAGGAGGTAGGCGTAGCAGGGATCGTTGTTGATCACCATCTCGTAGATCCGGTGCAGGCCGTAGCTGTAGGACTTGGAGAGCCGCTCGTACTCCATGCCGAAGCGCCAGTGGGGATAGCGCACCGGGAAGCCCTCGTAGGCGGCCACCTGGTTCATCATCCGGTAGTCCAGCATCTCGAAGCGCACCTCGAAGAAGTCCAGGCCGAACTCCCGGGCGTACTCCTCGATGGTCCCCTGCAGAGCAGCCAGCTCCGGGGATAGGGTCAGTCCGTTCATGCGCACTCCTCACTCCCCACTTCTAACTCCCCAACTCCCAACTCCTCTCAGTACCCCTTGCCCAAGAAGATGCGGATGGCGTCGTAGATGTCGTTGGCCACCCGGATGTTGGCCAGGGCCAGCTTCTCATCCTCCAGCTGGGAGAGGGTCTCGATGAAGTAGTGGCCAGGGACGTTCTGCACCTGGCCGTAGCAGAAGAGGTTCACCGCGGGCAGCAGGGCCTGGCTGAGCAGGTGCAGGCAGCGCCGGTTGTCGTTGCCGAAGTTCTCCCCATCGGAGAAGTGGAAGGCGTAGAGGTTCCACTCCTGGGGATCGTACTCCTGCTGGATGATCCGGTGGCACAGCTCGTAGGCCGCGGAGATGCGAGTCCCGCCAGCCTCCCGGATGTGGTAGAAGGTGTGGGCGTCCACCTCCTTGGCCGCGGCGTCGTGGACGATGTAGCGGATGGTCACGTTCCGGTAGTGGGCCTGGAGCCAGGTGTCGATCCAGAAGGCGGTCAGGCGCACCAGCTCCTTCTTGCGCTCGGTCATGCTGCCGGAGACATCCATCATGTAGAAGATGACCGCGTTGCTCTCCGGCCGGGGATAGTTGCGCCAGGATCGGTAGCGTTTGTCCTCCCGGATGGGGATGATGACCGGGTTGCTCGGGTCGTAGGAGCCGCTGATCAGCTGCCGCTTCAGGGCCTCCCGGTAGGTGCGCTTGAAGTGACGCAGCCCTTCCGGACCCACCCGGCGCAGCCCAGTGTAGCGGACCACCGTGCCCTCCACATTGTTCTTGCTCTTGGGCTGGATCCGGGGCAGCTCCAGCTCCTCCCCCAGGATGTCCGCCAGCTCCTGGAGGGTGAGCTCCACCTCCAGGATGTGCTCCCCGGGCTGGTCCCCGGCGGGGCCGTCTCCGCTGCCGGGCTGCTGCGGCCCCCGGCCAATGGGCGTGCCCACCTCCCCT
>WGCB01000594.1 GCA_015494005.1 Caldilineaceae bacterium | reverse complement strand
GGACCGTGTTCACCCCCAGGGCGGCGGCGGCCTCCTCGTCCTCCCGCAGGGCCCGGACGAAGAGGCCAAAACGGGAGCCGGCCAGCCAGGTCATAAACAGGATGGCGAAGATGAGGAGCAGGAGCATGACGTAGTAGGGCGGGATCTTGCTGGTGGCGCTGAAGCTCCGGCCCAGGAAGGTGACGCCCTTGGGGAAGAGAGGCAGCAGCTCCAGGCCGCTCTGCCCCTCGGTGATGGGGATCTCCGCGCTGATGGCCGCTCGCAGGATCTCCGAGAAGCCGATGGTGAAGAGGGCCAGGTAGGTGCTGCGCAGGCGCAGGACCAGAGCGCCGATGAGCAGGCCGAAGACCGCGCCCATGAGCACCCCCATGAGGATGCTGGCCCAGATGGGCGGCGTCACGATGAAGGTGCCTGCAGGCAGGGTGCTCTGTTTGGCCAGGTCCAGGCAGGTCTCCTTGATAGTGCCCACGTCCCGGGGCTTCAGGACCACCAGCCACCACTCGCTCCCGGGCAGCTTGAAGTCGTTGCAGAGCTGGCTGGGCGCGGTGGTGAAGCGGATGAACTTGCCGATGAGGCCGCTGGTGTAGCCGCCGATGGCCATGAAGGCCATGTGGCCGAAGGAGAACTGCCCCCCGTACCCGGCCAGGAGAGACCAGCTGGAGGCCAGGATGGCGTAGAAGAAGGCGGTGATGAACAGGTGCATGATGTAGGGCTTGTCGCCGTAGACGGCTGGCCCGGCCAGAAGGAGCAGGCCAGCGGCCAGGCCCACAGCCCAAGCGATGGCGGTCTTGCTCATAGCTCCCTCCCGAAGAGGCCGGTGGGCTTCAGCAGCAGCACCAGGGTGAGGATGATCATACCGTAGGCGGGGATGTAGGCCGCGGCCCGGGTGGTGTCTGGGATGCAGCCGGTGCCGGCCGCCTCCACCAAGCCCACGATGAGCCCGCCGATGAAGGCGCCAGGCAGGGACCCCATGCCCCCCAGGACGATGATCACGAAGGAGCGGGCCGCGGCCGGGATGCCCACCTGGGGCAGCCAGGAGAAGACCTGGACCAGGGAGGCGCCGGAGAGGCCGGCCAGCATGGCCCCCATGCCGAAGGCCAGGGTGTTCATGTTATCCGGGTTGATGCCGGTGACCGCCGCGGCCTGGCGATCCTGGCTCACCGCGCGCAGGGCCTTGCCCGTCCAGGTGCGGTAGAGGAACCACATGAGGATCCCCAGCATGACCACCGCGATGACCGCGGCGGTGAAGCGGGGGTTGGGGATGGAGATCTCCCGCAGGACGGTGATGTTCCCCGCCGTCATCTTGAGGATGTCACCGCTCTCCTCCGGGATCTTCACCCGGGGGAAGTCCCAGAAGCGCTGGGCCTTCACCGGGTTGGCGCTGGTCAGGGCCTGGGTGAAGTACTGGAGGAAGAAGGCCAGGCCGAAGGTGACCAGGATGGCGTACTCGCCTGGCCGCTCCACCTTGCCCTGGTTCATCTCCCGCAGGAAGAGGCGCTCGAAGATCACGCCGATGACGAAGGTGACGATGCAGGCGCTCAGGAGCAGGATCAGGGGCGGGAAGACGTAGTTCACGAAGGCCAGGATGCCGCCGGTGTTCTCGGCCAGGGCCTCCGCGCTCTTGCGCAGCTCCTTGTAGAAGGGGGAGACGCTGAGAAAGTAGGCCACCATGCCCCCGATCATGTAGAACTCGCCGTGGGCGAAACTGACCACACCCAGGATGGAGAAGATGAGGGTGAGGCCCAGGGCCATGAGGCCGTAGATGATGCCGATGACGATGCCGTTGGTGAGCTGGGAGACCACGAAGCCACCGTTGGCCACGCAGAGGTTGTTCGGGTCGGCCAGGGCGAAGGCGGCCACGAAGATGCCGATGACCATGAGCCCGGCCAGGACGATCAGGCGGCCGGTGAGCTTGGGGGTGCGGATCCAGAGGGGGATGAGGCCGATGGGGCCCAGGGCCGCGCCGATGGCCGCTCCGGCCAGCCCCGCCTGGGAGATGTCCTTGTCCTTGCGGGCGTAGACCCGGGGCGTCACCACGCCGCCCACGGCCCCCCAGAAGAGGATCCACAGGGTGACTCGCCAGAAGATTGCTGGGTTCTCCATGGGTTTTCCTTGGTTGTCAACGTTCGGAAGTTGTCAGCAGCGGAAGGTGGTCAACAGTGGGGCAAGTGGGGGCGCAGCACTCGGCTGCGCCCCCACTTCTGGGAAAAACCTATTCCTGGCCGACGATGATGGGATCGCCGGTGGCGTAGGTCTCGGGGAAGACCACGGTGGTGTCGTTGGAGTCCTGCCCCTCCTCCTGGTACTGGACGATGGTGATGGCCGGCTCTGGGAACTGGTGCCACCACTTGGGATCCACGCCCGCTTTGTCCGGCGGGTTCTTGGAGTTGATGGGGAAGGTGATGGTGCCCAGGGCGCCGGTGTACTCGATGTTCTCCAGGGCCTCGATGATGGCGTCGGCGTCGGTGCTGCCGGCCTCCTCGATGGCCTGGGCGATGATCTTGATGGAGTCGTAGGCCTCCAGCGCGTAGGACTCCGCGGCCTCCTTGCCCGTGCGCTCCTTGTACTGGGCCAGGAAGTTCTTGGCCACGTCGTTGTAGAGCTGGACGGGCAGGCCCACCCGGCGCACGAAGCAGTAGTTGCCGTCGGGCACGTTGGTCCAGAAGGCGTCGCTCACCAGGGAGACCTGGTTGCAGAGCATGGGCACATCCTGGGGACCGATGCCGGCGTCCGCGGCCTGCTGCTCGAAGTTGTAGGAGGCCTCACCAGTGGCCAGCACCATGATCATGTCCGGCTCCTCGGCCTTCACCCGCTCGATGATGCCGGAGAAGTCCTGGGTGCCGATGTCCACGCTGAAGGTGACCGCGTCGATGTCGGCCTCACCCAGCAGGCGGGTGGTCTCCTCCGCCGCGGGGATGCCGTAGTCCGTGTTCTCCGTCAGGAGGACCACCTTGTTGATGTCCGCGCCGGCCACGTCCCGCAGCCAGATGATGAACTTCACGTCCACCGCGGAGACCTCGGAGTTCAGCGGGGCGATGCGGAAGACCTCGGGGTACATGACGCTGGTGATAGTGTCGTTCCAGGGTTCGGCGAAGACGATAGGCACGTGGTTGTCGTGGGTGACCTCCTTCACCGCCACGCCCACGGAGCTGTGGTAGCCGCCGCCGATGGCCACCACGCCGTCCTGGTTGATGAGCTTCTCGGCCACGGCCGTGCCCTTCTCCGGCAGGCCTTCCGTGTCCACGATGATGAGCTCCATGGGGCGCCCCAGGATGCCACCGGCCGCGTTGATCTCGTCCGCGGCGATGTTCATGGCGTCCCGCATGGCCTCACCGCCCACCACCGCGCCCGGCGCGGAGAGGGGCGCCAGCGCGCCGATCTTGATGGGTTCCATGCTGGCCTCTTCGGGCTTGGCTTCCTCGGCCGGGGCTTCCTCCTTGGCCTCCTGAGCCGGGGCGGCCTCCTCCTGGGCGGGCTGTTCAGCGGCTGGCTCGCCCACCTGCTCCGCGGCCGGCGCGCAGGCGGCCAGGGCCAGGATCAGGATGGCCAGCAGGGAGAGCAGCCAAAGGGTCTTTCGGGTTCGCAACATCTCTTCCTCCTTTTGAAGAAATAGGGTAAAGGGAACAACTGGGGTTTGGAAAACAGGAAATGATGGCGACGGGTCGTGCTGTTCGAGAAGGGGGACAGCGATACATCCGAGGCTGGGCCGGGGGAGCACAGGGCCTCGGGCGGGGCCGGGCGATCGGTTGCATCGGCCCATCGGCGCGATGACAGAGGTGAGCGCGGGTCCGGTTGCAGCTCAGTTGCAAGCCGATGGGGCAGAAATGGGAGAAGAGGGTGCGTGCTGGTGGTCGGGGGGAGGTTTCCTGCACCCTGACGAACGTCTGGGTCAAGTTTATACACGTCTTTGGAAAGATTGTCAAATGGATTTTCAGAGATTTTCAGCCGGAGCCAGTGAATTTTCCGTCGAGATGGTGAGCTTTCGTGGCCTGGGCGCCTGGACCGGGACCGGGCTTTCCTGGGACTTGAACTCTCTCCCCCATGGGGCCTATAATGAGGGCGTAAGGGCTCCCCCCACTGGCCCCGAGCCATCATCTTCTTGCATTTCGCTCCTGCATCCAGGAGGTGCGCCATGCTGGACCAGGTCGATCTCTCCCTGACTCTCTCCACCCCGGCCCGGAAACAGATCCTGCGCTTCGGCCGTCAACGCCTTTTCCAGCTGGTCAAGGAGGTGTACGACCGCAAAGTGCCGGTGATCGTGGTCTTCGAGGGCTGGGACGCGGCCGGGAAGGGGACCAACATCCGCCGCCTGACCCGCCGTCTGGATCCCCGGGGCTTCAAGGTGATCCCCACCCAGGCGCCCCGCACCCACGAGAAGAAGATGCCCTGGCTCTGGCGCTTCTGGATGAAGATCCCCCGGCGGGGGCAGATGGCCATCTTCGACCGCAGCTGGTACGGCCGGGTCCTAGTGGAGCGGGTGGAGGGGCTGACCCCCATCCCCGACTGGATCCGGGCCTACGAGGAGATCAACCAGTTCGAGCGCACCCTGGCCGACGACGGCACCATTTTCGTCAAGTTCTGGCTGCACATCAGCAAGCGGGAGCAGCTGCGCCGCTTCATCAACCTGACCCAGAACCCGGAGCACGCCTGGCAGGTCACCGCGGAGGACTGGGAGCACCACCGGAAGTACGACGAGTACCTGGCCGCGGTGCGGGACATGCTGGCCAACACCCACACCCCCTATGCCCCCTGGGAGGTGGTCCCGGCCACGGACAGCAACTACACCACCTACCACATCTTCCGCACGGTCATCCGGCGTCTGGAGGAGGCCCTGGACATGCCGCCCACGGCCTGGCCCAGCCTGGCGGAGATCGAGGCGGAGACGATCCGGCTGCGGGAGGAAAAACGGGCCCAGAAGCGGGCTCGACGAGAGGCCAAGAAGGAGGAGAGACGTCGGCGCAAGCTGGCCGAGCAGGCCCAGGCCGACGAGGCCGAGGTCCTGGCCCCGGAGGAAACCGCCCCGGAGGCCGGGAGCCAACCGGTCCACCCCACCCCAGAGGAGGCCGCCCAGGATGGCGCAGACCAGCCCGAGCAACCCGTTCCCGTCACCGGCGAGGCCAGGGAGGGATCCACAGGAGAGGAGGCCGAAGGTGCTTGAGATCATCGACCTGAGCAAGAAGCTTTCGCCCAAGAAGTACCGGCGCAAGCTGAACCGTTACCAGTTCCAGGCTCGGCTCCTGGGCTACCAGGTCTACGAGCAGCAGCGGCCGATGATCATCGTCTTCGAGG
>WGCB01000593.1 GCA_015494005.1 Caldilineaceae bacterium | reverse complement strand
TGGTCGGCCCCCTGCTCAGCCCAGAGCGCATGCGCCGAGAAGGGCCCCGCTACCGCCAGCTGGTGGCGGACTGGATCACGGAGCTGCACCGGCGCCCGGTCCCCGAGGAGGAGCAGGGTGGGCAGGACGATTGGTTCGCTCGGCTGGTGGAGCGGCCCCTGGACTTCCTGGAGGCAGTCTTCGCCCAGGCCTCCCAGGAGCGGGCCCTGCTGGACCGGACCCGGGAGCTGCTGGCGCCCTTGGCCAGGCTGTCCCTGCCCCTGGTCTTCCAGCACGGAGACCTGAGCCACCCCAACCTGGTCCTGCAGGCAGGCGGGCGCCTGGGCGTGCTGGACTGGGAGCTGGCCGAGCCCCGAGGGCTCCCGGCCTGTGACCTCTATTTCTTCCTGGCCTACGCGGCCTTTGCCCAGGCCCGGGCCAACCGGCGAGGCGGCCACGTGCGGGCCTTCCAGCAGGCCTTCTTCGGCCCGGATGCCTGGACCCTGCCCTACCTGGGGCGCTACGCGGAGGCCATCCGGCTCTCCCCGCAGGCGTTGACGCCCCTCTTCGTGGCCACCTGGATGGGCGTGGTGGCCAACCAGCTCATGCGCCTGGCCCCGGCCCAGCCCGGGGAACCCTTCACTGGGGAGTCTTTCACCGGGGAGACCGTGGCCTGGCTACGGCGCAACCGATATTTCCGACTGTGGGAGCACGCGGTCCAGAATGTGGATCGGCTGGGCTGGCGAGCTTCCCTTCTCATCTCCGAGAGAGTGCATTGACCATGTTCACCGTTGCCCTGATCGGCCCGGACGGCGCCGGCAAATCCACCGTCACCCAGGAGTTGACCCGGCGTCTGCCCTTCCCCACCAAGTACATCTACATGGGGGTGAACCTGGAGGCCAGCCGTCTGCTCCTGCCCACCACCCGCCTGCTCCTGGAGTGGAAGCGCCTGCGCGGGATCCGCCCGGACATGGCTGGTCCGCCCAATCCCCTGCGCCGCCAGGCGGACCCGAAGAAGGGGATCAAGCGTTTCCTGAAAGAGCTGAAAACGGGCCTGCGCATGGTCAACCTGATGGCCGAGGAGTGGTTCCGCCAGCTGGTGGTCTGGGGGTGGGTGCGCCGGGGGCACGTGGTCCTGTTCGACCGCCATTTCTTCTTCGACTACTACGCCGCGGACGTGGCCGGGCAGGAACCAGGCAAGCCCCTGATCCGGCGGCTGCACGGGGCCATGCTCAAGCATCTCTACCCCCGGCCCGACCTGGTGATCCTGCTGGACGCGCCGGCGGAGGCGCTCTTCGCCCGCAAACAGGAGGGGACGGTGGCCCTGCTGGAGCTGCGGCGTCAGGAGTACCATCGCTTCCAGGACGAGCTGGAACACTTCGTGGTGGTGGACGCCTCCCAGCCCCTGGAGCAGGTGATCCAGCAGGTGACGGACATCATCGTGGACTTCCACCGGCGGATCCAGGGGATCCCAGAGACGCCCCGACCGGTGGCCCAGACATCCCAGGTGAAGGAGTGAACGTGAAGGAACTGCTGCTGCGAGCCGTCCATAGCCCGGTGGGAACCCAGGCCATCGCCCAGCTGGAGCGCGTGGACGCCTGGCGCTCCCAGGAGGACTGGCTGCGGGTGCTCACCTATCACCGGGTCATCGACCCGGCCGGGGACCCGACGGTCTATCCCCGCATCGCGGTGACGCCCCAGGCCTTCGCGGAGCAGATGGCCTTCGTGGCCCAGCACTACCGGGTGATCTCCATGCAGGAGCTGCTG
Organism: Caldilineaceae bacterium; assembly: GCA_015494005.1. Taxonomy (GTDB): domain Bacteria; phylum Chloroflexota; class Anaerolineae; order Caldilineales; family Caldilineaceae; genus S144-5. The sequence goes on along the minus strand of WGCB01000593.1, from coordinate 4,512 downwards.
GACTATCGCCGGGGGAGCTGCTGCCTGCCGCCTCGGGCCCTGCTCATCACCTTCGACGACGGCTACACCGACTTCGCGGAGCACGCCTGGCCCACCCTGCGCCGCCACGGCCTGCCGGTGACCCTCTTCGTGCCCACGGCCTTCCCGGACAGCGGGGAGAGCTTCTGGTGGGACCGCCTCTACCACGCCCTGATGGTCACCCAGGCCCAGGAGGTGACCTCGCCCGGGGGCGTCTTGCCCCTGGGCTCCCGGGCAGAGCGGGAGCGGGCCTTCACCCGCCTGCGGGAGCAGGTGAAGAGCTTGCCCCACCAGGAGGCCATGGTCCTGGTCCAGGAGATCTGCCAGGGCTTGGGCGTGGAGCCGCCGCCGTCGGCCATCCTTGGCTGGGACGCCCTGCGCCGCCTGGCCGAGGAGGGGGTGACCCTGGGGGCCCACACCCGCACCCATCCGCTCATGAACCGCCTCTCCCTGGAGGAGGCTCGGGCCGAGGCGGTGGGCTCCCTGCGGGACCTGGAGCGGGAGATCGGCTCGGCCCTGCCCATCTTCGCCTATCCCAGCGGGGGCATCAGCCCGGAGGTGGAGGCCATGCTGGCCCAGGAGGGCTTCGCCCTGGCCTTCACCACCTACCGCAAGCTCAACCGGCTCAATCTCAGGCAAGGGCCGGAGTGGCTGCGGCTGGGGCGCATCAACGTGGGGCCTCGGACCAGCCTGACCCTGCTGCGAGCCCAGCTGCTCCTCTGGTCCGCTTCCCTGGCTCGGTCTTTCGCGTAGCCATCATTCCGGGCTGGGACATCCTGGCCTCCGCCATTCGTTTCGACTATTCCAAAGGAGTTCACATCGCATGAAAATTCTTGTCGCCAGTGCCATTCACCCAGACGCCCTGGAGGCGCTGGAAGCGAAGCACGATCTGGTCCGGGCCTTCAACGCCCCGGAGGATGTCCTGAAGGAGGTGATCCGGGACCGGGAGATCCTCATCTTCCGCAGCGGGGTGCAGATCACCGCGGCGGTCATGGAGCAGGCCCCGGAGCTGAAGCTGCTGATCCGGGCCGGCTCGGGGACGGACAACATCGATCTGGACTACGTACGGGAGCGGGGGCTGAAGCTGGTGCGCATCCCCGGACCGGGAGCCAAGGCCGTGGCCGAGATGGCCTTCGGGCTGATGCTGGCCCTGGCCCGGAACATCCTGCCCGCGGACCAGCTGACCCGCCAGGGCCGCTGGGCCAAGCACCAGATGACCGGCTACCTGCTCACGGAGAAGGTCCTGGGCGTGGTGGGCGCGGGGAACATCGGCTCCCGGGTGGGCTGGATGGGCGCCGCCTGGGGCATGACGGTCCTGGGTTGTGTGGAGCACCCCACCCCGGAGAAGGAGGCCCGCCTGCGGGAGAAGGGCATCCGCCTGACCCACTGCCAGGAGGTTCTCTCCCAGGCGGATTTCGTCAGCATCCACGTGCCCCTGAAGGAGAACACCCGCAACCTGATCGACGCCCAGGCCCTGGCCATGATGAAGCCCGGGGCCTTCCTGGTCAATCTGGCCCGGGGCGGCGTGGTGGACGAGCTGGCCCTGCGGGACGCCCTGGTCCGGGGCCATCTGCGAGGCGCGGCCCTGGACGTCCACGCCCAGGAGGGGGAGGGCAAGATCTCGCCCCTGGCCGACCTGCCCAACGTGGTCCTCACCCCCCACATCGGCGCGGGGACCTTCGACTCCCAGGCGGAGATCGGCCGCATCATCCTGGACACGGTGACCACCTTTGCCCAGAGCCAGGCGGATGGCGCAGCCGAGCCGGTGGGCGCCAGCCCATCCACCCTGTGACCCGAGATCCTGTGCAGAGACAGACGCTGTCGCCTCGAACGACACGGTAGCCCGCATCGCGGAGGAGGAATGCAACGATGACACAACGAACACGCAAGACCACCCAGTTCAAGCAGATGCTGCACTCGGATCAGGTGGAGTTTATCATGGAGGCCCACGACGGCATCAGCGCCAAGATCGTGGAGGAGGCCGGCTTCAAAGGCATCTGGGGCAGCGGGCTCTGCATCTCCGCGGCCCTGGGGGTGCGGGACAACAACGAGGCCAGCTGGACCCAGGTCCTGGACGTGGTGGAGTTCATGAGCGATGCCACCACCATCCCCATCCTGCTGGACGCGGACACGGGCTACGGCAACTTCAACAACGTGCGCCGGCTGGTCCGCAAGCTGGAGCAGCGGGGGGTGGCGGCCATGTGCATCGAGGACAAGCTCTTCCCCAAGACCAACTCCTTCATGGATGGCCCCCAGCCCCTGGCGGACATCGACGAGTTCGCGGGCAAGATCCGAGCGGCCAAGGATACCCAGGAGGATCCGGACTTCTGCGTGGTGGCCCGGGTGGAGGCCTTCATCGCTGGCTGGGGCCTGGGCGAGGCCCTGAAGCGGGCCGAGGCCTATCACCGGGCCGGCGCGGACGCCATCCTCATCCACAGCAAGATCGACACCGCGGAGCAGGTCCAGGCCTTCATGGCCGAGTGGCAGGACACCTGTCCTGTGGTGGTGGTGCCCACCATGTACTACCGCACCCCCACCCAGCTCTTCCGGGAGATGGGGGTGAGCCTGGTCATCTGGGCCAACCACCTGATGCGGGCCAGCATCAAGGCCATGCAGGAGACCGCGGCCCAGATCTACCGGGAGCAGTCCCTGCTTTCCGTGGAGGGCGAGATCGTCCCGGTGCACGAGATCTTCCGCCTGCAGAACGCGGCGGAGCTGAAGGAGGCGGAGAAACGCTACCTGCCGGTCAACCGCAACGGGCAGAAGGTGCCCGTTGCCTGAGACATCTCGTCCACCCAGCGCAGCACCCAGCTCAGCATCATCTCAACGTGAGGAGAAGAGGCACATGGCAGCAGCGAAGGCATGGGGCAAGCCACCCGCCATCGTCATCGGCCTGGACTGCGTGACCGGGCTGCAGACGGCGCGCATCCTGGCTGGCCACGGCGTGCCGGTCATCGGCCTGGCCAAGAAGCTGGAGCACTTCGCCTGCCGGACCAACGCCGTGCAGCAGCTCCTCCAGACGGACACCAGCGGCCCGGGACTGATCCAGACCCTGGAGGAGCTGGGACCGGGACTGGCAGAGAAGGCCGTGCTCTTCCCCTGCACGGACATGAGCGTCTCGCTGCTCTCCCGGCACCGGGATCGGCTGACCCCCTGGTATCACCTGGCCCTGCCGGGGCCGGAGGTGGTGGAGACCCTCATGGACAAGGTGCGCTTCTCCGCCTTCGCCCAGGAGGCGGGCCTGCCCGTCCCCAAGACCTTCCTCCTGGGCAGCCGCCAGGAGGCCGAGGAGGCGGCCGGTCAACTGCGTTATCCCTGCCTGCTGAAACCGCCCATGAAGACCCCCGCCTGGGAGGCCAACACCAAGGCCAAGGTCTTCCGGGTGGAGGGCGCGGAGGAGCTGCTGGCCCTCTACGACCGGGCCTCCCAGTGGGTGGACGAGCTGGTGGTCCAGGAGTGGGTGGAGGGGCCGGAATCCAACCTCTACTCCTGCAACTGCTACTTCGACCGGGATTCCCAGCCCCTGGTCACCTTCATCGCCAAGAAGCTGCGCCAGTGGCCGCCCCGAGTGGGGACCAGCAGCCTGGGCCTGGAGGTGCGCAACGACGACGTGCTGGCCATCTCCCTGACCCTCTTCCGCCGGGTGGGCTACCACGGCCTGGGCTACGTGGAGGTGAAGCAGGACAGCCGCACCGGGGAGTACTTCATCATCGAGCCCAACATCGGCCGGCCCACCGGGCGCTCGGCCATCGCGGAGGGGGGCGGCGTGGCCCTCCTCTACACCATGTACGCGGACCTGGTGGGCCTGCCCTTGCCCGCCAACCGGGAGCAGCGCTACCTGGGCACCAAGTGGATCTACCTGCGCCAGGACACTCGGGCCGCCTTCCACGCCTGGCGGCGAGGCGAGCTGAGCCTGGCCGACTGGTGGCGCTCCTGGCAGGGCCGCAAGCGCTACGCGGTCCTCTCCTGGCGGGACCCGGCTCCCTTCCTGCACAGCCTGCGGGGCGACCTGGAGGCCATGCTGCCCAAGTCTGCGCGCCACGCCGCCCAGAGCGAGGCGGTCGGCGTGCAGGAAAGGAGGGTTGCACCGTGATCGCATTTGTGGTGAGAGAAGCCCAACGTGTCACCGCCCCGTCCCAGTCTGGGACGAGGGGCGAACGTCCCCCGGCCATCGTCGTCGGCCTGGACTGCATCACCGGGCTGCAGACGGCCCGCATCCTGGCCGGCCACGGCGTGCCGGTCATCGGCCTGGCCAGGGATCCGGGCCACTTCGCCTGCCGGACCCGGGCCGCCCAGCGGGTCATCCAGGCGGATATCAATGGGCCAGGGCTGATCTCCGCCCTGGAGGAGCTAGCGGAGCAGCTGGACCACCAGGCCGTGCTCATCCCCTGCACGGACATGAGCGTGGCCCTCGTCTCCCAGCACCGGGAGCGCCTGACGGATGCCTATCACCTGGCTCTGCCCAGGCCAGAGGTGGTGGAGATGCTCCTGGAC
>WGCB01000592.1 GCA_015494005.1 Caldilineaceae bacterium | reverse complement strand
CCCTGGTGGTGGGGCAGGAGGGAGCGGGTCAGCCAGTCGAAGCCGCCCCGGGCGGGCAGGGCCCCCACCCAGGCCGTCACCGGCAGGTGAGGCGCCAGGGCGCGCAGGACCGGCTCGTGGGCGAAGGCAGGCAGGGCCAGGAGCAGCAGCTCCACGCCCGCGACCGCCTCCGCCGGCTCTCTGGTGACGCGAGGCGGCCGTCCTCGGCCGCAGCGTCCATCTGGGAAGCGAACCTCCACCCCCTCCCCCGCAGCGAAGGCCCGGGCCAGGACCTCCGCCTCCTGGGCCAGGGGCGCGTAGACCGTCACCGTGTGCTCTTCCCCCTCACCCAGGAGGGCCATGAGGGTGTGGGCGGCGTTCCCTGCGCCGCAGACGGTGATCCGCACGGCTCACCACTCTCCCAGCAGGGCGAACTTGCCCCCGTCCACTGTCAGGATGTGGCCGGTGACATATCGGGAGGCATCCGAGGCCAGGAAGACCGCCGCCCCGACGATGTCGTCCCCCTGGCCCACCCGGCCCAGGGGGATGCTCTTGAGCTTCTCCGACAGCTTGGCCGGATCATCCAGGGTGCGCTTGCTCATGGGGGTGTAGAACCAGGTGGGCGCGATGGCGTTGACCCGGATGCCGTGGGGCGCCCACTCCACGGCCAGGGCCCGGGTGAGCATGTTGAGCCCGCCTTTGGCCGCGGCGTAGGCCACCTCGTTGGCGAAGCCCAGCAGGCCCGAGAGGGAGGTTATGTTGATGATGGCGCCCTGACCCGCCTGGGCCATGGCCCGGCCGGCAGCCTGGCAACAGTAGAATGCGCCGTCCAGGTCGATGGCCAGGACCCGCCGCCACTGCTCCGGCGTCATCTCCAGCGCGGGGACGCCGCTGCCGCCTACCGCCGCGTTGTTGACCAGGATGTCCAGCCGCCCCCACTCGTCCAGGGTGCGGGCCACCAGCTCCTGGACCTGCTCGGGCTGGCTCACGTCCGTGGGGACGACCAGGACCTGGGTGCCCTGGGCCCGGAGCTCCGCGGCGGCCTCCTGGCATTTGCTGGCGGTGCGGCCGGCCAACACGACCCGAGCGCCGTAGCTGGCCAGCCCTCCGGCCATGGCCTGGCCCAGTCCGCTGCACCCGCCGGTGACGATGGCCACCCGCCCGGTCAGGTCGAAGAGGTCCCGGGCGGTTTCTGCACGGTTGGTTTCAGCACGGTTGGTTGCTGCACGGTCGGTCACATCCATAGCGGCTCCTCCCAGAGGGTGACGGGCTGGCCCAGATGCTGGCGTCGGGCGTCTTCTAGGATGCGCGCGGCCACGGCCAGGTCGTGGAGGCCCATGCCGATGGGGCTGAAGACGATGATCTCCCGGTCGCTCTCCCGCCCCGGCTTGCGACCAACCACGATCTCGCCCAGCTCCGCGTAGAGGTCTTCGTCCGCAAACTCCCCGTTCCGCCACATGAGGGCCACGGTGGAGTACATGCGGTGCTTCACCGTGTTCCAGTCGTCCACCACCACCTTGTCCGCATGGCGCAGGACGTCGTACTCCGCTTCGTAGCCGGAGACGTGGGCGTAGAAGCTGCCCGGCGCCAGCCAGCCGTCCTGGACGATGGGTTGGGTGGTGGTCGTGGCGGTGATGAGCACCTCCGCCTGGCGCACCACATCCTCCGGGCTGTCGGCCACGGCCAGGCGGATGCCCAGCTCCGGTCCCATCTCCTCCGCGAAGGCCTGGGCCCGCTCCCGGCGGATGTCGTAGACCTGCCCCTCTCGGATGCCCGGGCGGACGACCTTCACGGCCATGAGCTGGGTGCGGCACTGGACCCCCGCGCCGATCAGGCCCACCCGGGTCACGTCGGCCCGGGCCAGGTGCTTGACGCCCACGCCGCTGGCCGCGCCGGTGCGCATGGCGCTGATCAGGGTGCCGTCCATGACCGCCAGGGGCAAGCCTGTCTCCGTGTCGTGGAGGGTCAGCAGGGCGGAGGCCCGGGGCAGGCCGTGGCGATGGTTGCGGGGAAAGCTGGCGATGTCCTTCAGCCCCACTACATCGAAGCGGCCACCCAGGTAGCCGGGCATGATGTTGATGTGGCTGTGCAGTTCGCCCGGCGGCGCCTCCTGCCAGTCCAGCACAATCTTCTCCGGCAGCACGTACTGCCCGGTCCCGTGGAGGCGGAAGACCTCCTCCACGTCGGCCACGGCCGCGGCCATGTCCAGCCCGCCCGCGGCGATGACGTCCTCCTGGCTCAGCCAGAGCACTTCCACTTTCTTTGACATGCGAATCTCCCGATTCCTGGCCGTCTGTTCACAAAAATCGCCCAGGGGAGAAGGGCGTCAGGTCCAGATCCGGCTCGTCCCCGGCGACGATCTGGGCCACCAGCTTGCCGGTGATGGGCCCCTGGGTCATGCCCAACATGCCGTGCCCCGTGGCCAGGACCAGGTTTCCGTAGCGGCGGGTGCGCCCGATGAGGGGCAGGTCGTCCGCGGAGAGGGGGCGGAATCCCCGCCAGATCTCCAGCTCTTCCAGCCCCTCCGTGCCCTGGACGTACGTCCGCAGGGCCCGGCGGGAGGCGTCGACGCGGCGCTGGTTGATGCGCCGGTCGAACCCGGCCAGCTCCAAGGTGCTGCTGAAGCGCAGATGCTCGCCCATGGGGGTGACGGCCACCATCTCCTCCGAGAGCTGCACCGGCTGCTCCGGGAAGCCGTCCGGGCGCCTGGCGGTGATGCTGTAGCCCTTGGCTGGCTGGATGGGCAGGCGCAGGCCCAGGGCCCGTCCCAGGGGCGCGGACCAGGCCCCCGCGGCCAGGATCACCTCCTGGGCCTGGAAATCTCCTCGGGTGGTGCGCACCTGGGTGACCTCCGCCCCCTGGGTCTGGAAGCCCAGGACCTCCGTGTGGGTGCGGATGTCCACGCTCCGCTCGGCCACCAGGCGGGCCATCCCCTGCACGAAACGGGCCGGGGCAAAGTGGGCGTAGTTCGGGTAGTAGACGCCGCCCATCACCCGCGGGGAGGCCAGGGGGAAGCGATCCCGCACCTCGGCGCCGTCCAGGATCTCCCCTTCCACGCCGAAACGCCGGAGCAGGTCCAGCTCCTCCGCGGCGTGGTCCAGGGCGGACTGGGTGCGAAACAGGAAGAGACGTCCTCGGTGCTGGAAGGCGTCGTCCAGGGGGTGCCGGGCGTGGAGCTCGTCGTAGAGATCCATGCTGGCCTGGCCCAGGTCCAGGAGCACGGGGATGGTTCGCAGGACGTGGTCCTGGGTGCAGGCCCCCCGGAAGCGCCAGAGCCAGCGAATCAGGTCCGGATCCAGGCGGGGCTTGATGTAGAACGGGCTGGCCGAGTCCAGCAGCCAGCGCAGGCCCTGGGTCAACACGCCGGGGCCGGGCAGGGGGACGGCGTGGGCCACTGCGATGAGGCCGGCGTTGCCGTAGGAGCTGCCGCTGGCGATGTCGTTCTGCTCCAGCAGGGTGACGGAGCGGCCGGCTTCCGCAAGAAAATAGGCGACGCACACGCCGATGACGCCGCCGCCGATGATGAGGGTGTCCGTTTTCGTGGCCATGATGGAGGGGTGTGGGTGAGTGGGTGACTAGGAGACTAAGAGATTGAGAGATTGGAGAGTGAGAGAGCGGGAGAGACTCGACTGGGAATAGATTCCAATCTCCAGTCTCCAATCTCCAGTCTCTAATCCTAGTCTCCAGCTTCCTCTCCGATGTCCGCGTCCCGGCCGCCATGCACTGGGACCAGGAGATCCTCGGCCCTAGTTCTGCAGCTTGGGATCCAGTACGTCCCGCAGGCCATCGCCCAGCAGGTTGAAGGCCAGGACGGTGATCAGGATGGCCAGGCCCGGGAAGAGGGAGACCCAAGGGGCCTGGAAGAGGTACTTGGTGCCGTCCCGGATCATGGAGCCCCAGGCCGGGGTGGGGGGCGAGACGCCCAGGCCGATGAAGCTGAGGTTGGCCTCCACGCGGATGGCGCTGGCGATCCAGATGCTGGCCAGGACCACGATCTCGCTGACGATGTTGGGCAGGATGTGCATGCGGGTGATGCGCAGGTTGCCCGCGCCGATGCTCCGGGCGGCGGTGACGTATTCGTTCTCCTTGACGGAGAGGGTGGAGCTGTGGGCCACCCGGGCGAAGGTGGGGGCCAGCACGATGCCGATGGCCAGGATCATGTTGAAGAGGCCGCCACCCAGCACGGCCAGCACCATCAAGCCCATGATCAGGCTGGGAAAGGCCATGAGGATGTCCGCGATGCGCATGAGCACGTTCTCGGTCTTCCCGCCCAGGTAGCCGCCCACGATCCCCATGACCGCACCGGTGACACCGCCGATGAGCACCGCGATGAGGCCCACCATGAGGGAGACCCGGGAGCCATAGATCACCCGGGAGAGGGTGTCCCGGCCGAAGGAGTCCAGCCCCATGGGATGCTCCCAGGAGGGGGGCGTCAGGCGGTTGGCCGTGTCCTGGATCAGGGGGTCATAGGGCGCCAGGAGGGGTT
>WGCB01000591.1 GCA_015494005.1 Caldilineaceae bacterium | reverse complement strand
CATGCTGGCCTTGACCTGGTACTCCTTGGGCAGGTAGTTGCGGATGGTTTTGGCTTTGGTCGGCGATTCAACAATCACAAGTTTGGTCATAGGTTTCTTCACTCGGTTCTATGTGTTTCGCTGGGCCGCGATATCGACCAGGCGGTCGCGGCGTCGGATTCGTCTACCCCAAGAACTCCACCAGGGCCTGGATCGTCTCCTCTGGATGGCTGACCCAGAAGACGTGGCCCGCGCCGGGGATCTCCCGCAGCTCTGCGTGCGGGATCCGCGCTGCCAGGATGCGGCTGTTCTCCGGCGGGATCAATCGGTCCTCGGTACCTGTGATCACCAGGGTCCGGTGAGGGAGCCCGGGCAGCCGATCACAAGTATCGTGGGTCTTGAGGATGGCGTCAAGTTGCGCCTGGTAGGCGTGGAGAGGGGTCGGGTACTGTAAATGTCGACGAATCCGCTCCCGCAAAAGTTCCTCGTGGCCAGCGATGAACTCCTCTGTGTAGCTGGCTGGCAGGGACCACCAGAGGGCCTCTTCCGGCTCCAGGTCCGGGCGAGGCGCCAGGTAGGCCAGCACCTCGTCACTGGCTCGGACACTGGCGCTGGGCCCGCACATGGTGCATCCCAGGACCAGCTTGCGCACCCGGTCTGGGTGGTCCAGGGCCAGGTGCTGGGCGATCATGCCTCCCATGCTCACCCCGAAGACGTGGGCGGACTCCAGCCCCAGGACGTCCAGCAGCCCGGCGGCGTCCTGGGCCATCTGGGGCAGGGAATAGGGCCCTGGCGGCTTGTCCGAGCGGCCGGCGCCCCGGTTGTCGAAGAGGATGACCTGGTAGTGCTGGTCCAGGGGAGACGGGGCGATGGGCTGCCAGTCCAGGATGTGTCCGCCCAGCCCCATGATCAGGAGCAGAGGCTCGCCTTGGCCATGGTTTTCGTAGTAGATGCGGATGTCACCGACCTGGGCGTAGGGCATGGGATGCTCCTCTGCAGTGCTCTCGATCCTTCCGACGCAAACGGCTTGCTATTATAGTGTACTGTCAGGATTTGTACAATCTATCCTGCGTTCATCTTGGGTGTGCACTCCAGGCCGCAGATCTACCTGGCGCCAGGTCGGTTTCTTTTCAAGATGGCCGGGTGGTTGGGTGGCGGGGTCCTTCCGGGCCGATTTCGCTCCGTTGCGCGTCGCCCGCTTCTATGGTAAATTCTCCTCATTCCAGGACCAAAACCCACCCGCCCATGACTGCTCTACTTGTCTCCATCGTTTTCCTCGCCGCATTTCAACAAAGCATGTCTGGGTTTGGCTTTGCCTTGGTGGCCATGCCCCTGGTGGTGCAGCTGCTGGGGATCCATGTGGCAGCGCCCCTCATCGCCGGGCTGGGGCTGATCCTCACGTGCATCAACACCGTCCGCTGGCGGAAAGCCCTGGACTCCGGGGAAATCAGGCGCCTGGGGCTTTGGATGCTGTTCGGGATCCCGGTGGGGATCCTCGGTGTGGCGTACCTGGACGAGGCCCTGTTGAAGACAGGCTTGGGCGTGTTGCTCGTGGGGTATGCGTTGTTTGCCCTGTTTCGACCGGAAAAATTGCCCGTCATCTCCCGGCGCTGGGCCTACCTCGCCGGTCTGCTGGCGGGGATGTTTGGCGGCGCGTACAACACTCCCGGCCCGCCCCTCATTTTGTACGGCAATCTGCGGCGATGGTCCCATGAACGTTTCCGCGCCGTGCTGCAGAGCGTGTTCGCCTTCTCTTCGGCCCTGGTGGTGGCTGGGCATCTGATGGCCCGGCATTTCACCCCCGAAGTGCTGAACTGGCTGTGGCCGACGAGCATCGCTGTCCTGGCTGGCGTCGCTCTGGGCGCGGTCACCGACCACTACCTGAGCCCCCAGCATGTCCGCACCTGGATCACGGTGGTCACCTTGATTCTGGGCATCACCCTGTTTTTCTGAGCTTGTTCCTCCGCCCAGCAAGCTGGTTCTCGCTGTCCCTTCCAACCCATGCACACTCTTTACCTTGAGGTGACTCCTGCCCGGTTTCTGATCACCCGGGCCTTGGGAAGACAGTGGCGAGGCGCGTTCTTCGCCCCGTTCTCGCCCTTGCATTTCGCCGAACTGCCCGATCCGCCCCTGCCTCTCCCTACCTGGGTTCGGGTCCGCAACCGCCTCTGCGGCATCTGCGGCAGCGATCTGCATCAGCTCTTCCTGGACGCGGACTTGGACATCGCTCCGGCCGCCTTGCCGACACACCGCCGCATCTATCTCGGCCACGAGCTGGTGGGAGAGGTCAGCGAGGCCGGCGCAGAGGTGACGGGGCTGGAAATCGGCCAGCGGGTGGTGCGCTGGGGGCGGATGGACGACTGCCGCGCCCGTGGCTACAAGGAGCTCTGCCCGCCCTGCCAGCGAGGCCACCGGGTTCTGTGCGAGCGAGCGTCCGAGCCTCGGGAGCACATGCCCGTGGGAGGGGGCTTCGGCGATAGCTTCATCGGACCGGCCAGTGCCCTCCTCCCTGTCCCCGACGCCCTTTCGGACGAACAGGCCATCTTCGCCGAGCCCGCGGCGGTGGCCATCCACGCCACGTGGCGACGTCCGCCCCAGCCCGGCGAGAAGGTGCTGCTCATCGGGTGCGGCACCATCGGCTGCCTGCAGCTTCAGGTGCTGCGGCACCGCTGCCCCGAGTGCGACATCACCGCGGTGGTGCAGTACCCCTGGCAGGGAGAGATGGCCCTGGCACTGGGCGCGGACCGGTTCCTGATCGGCGTGGATCAGGTCTATGCCCAAGCCGAGGCGATCACCGGCGCGAAACGGTTTTCTGGCCTGTTCTCGAACGTGATGCTGCAGGGAGGCTGGGATGTCGTCTACGATATCGTCGGCATCCCAGCCACGTTGAACCATGCACTGCGCTGGGCCCGAGCCGGTGGCGCGGTGGTTCTGGTGGGCGCCAACCTGCGCCGGATGAAGCTCGATCTGACCCCTGTCTGGTACCAGGAGGTGGATCTCATCGGCGCGGTCGGCCATGACATCGTCGAGTGGCAGGGCCAGACCATCTCCACCTTCGATCTGGCCATGCGCTGGATGTTGGAGGGCGTCATCCGCACCGATCCGCTGCTCACCCACATTTTCCCCCTGGCGGAGTATCGCCACGCCTTCGAAACCGCGACCGTCCGGAAGGCGCGGGAACGCTCGGTGAAAGTGGCCTTTGCCATCGAAAAACCAGCTCGGTGAGCCGATCCAACCGCCTATCCCTTGCACTTCTCTCAGCACGTCACCCCTTCCCCCATCGTCCAGGAGGAGGCCTATCGTGACATCAACCTCGGGTCCTGTGTCCACTCGCAAAGAGCGCATCGCCTGGTACCTGTATGACGTGGGCAATTCCGCATACGCGGCGGTGGTGCTGCTTGCTATCTATTCCGTCTACTTCCAGGACTCCGTCGTCGGTGGGGCGGAGGGCACCAAGTTGTGGGGGTACGCCGTCTTTGTGGCCATGCTGGTCGTTGCAGTCATCTCCCCGTTTCTGGGAGCCATTGCCGACTACTCCGGCTCCAAGAAGAAGTTCCTGCTCTTTTTCACGTCCCAGGCCATCCTGTTCACCGGACTGCTCTTTTTCGTGGTGAAGGGCGCGGTGGTCATGGGCATGGTCTTCTTCATCCTGGCGGAGATCGGCTATCGGGCCGCGCAGGTCTTTTACAACGGCTTTCTGCCCGAAATCGCCACGCCCAAGGACATGGGACGCATCGCCGGCCTGGGATGGGCCCTGGGCTCGGCCGGCGGCGTCCTCTGCCTGATCCTCGTCCTGGCCCTGATCCTGGGCACCGGCGGCGGCAACAACCTGGTCGTGCGCTCCACCTTCGTGTTGACCGCTCTCTTCTTCGCCCTTGCCGCCATCCCGATCTTCCTCTGGCTGCCCGAACGGGCCCCGAAGCGAGCGCTGCCGCCCGGCGAAACCTACTGGTCCATCGCCATCAAGCAGTTGAGCGAAACCGTCCGCACCGCGACCAGCTTCAAGGAGTTCCTCAAATTCATGGTGGCCTTCCTCGTCTACAACGATGGCGTCATCATGGCCCTGGATTTCGCAGCCATCCTGGGGGGCGTGCTCTTCGGCCTGAAACAGCAGGACCTGATCATTCTCATGATCATCGTTCAGATCATGAACGTCATCGGCGCCTACGGATTCGGCTGGTTCGTGGACCGGATCGGCGGCAAGCGTGCCCTGATCCTCAGCCTCAGCATCATGATCCTGGACGTTCTCTATCTCTACTTCGCTCGCACGGCCCAGGAGTACTTCGTCATCGCCAGCATTGCCGGGTTCGCGATGGCGGGCATCCAGTCCACCAGCCGCACCATGGTGGCCCTGTTCAGCCCGCCCGGACGCAGCGCGGAATTCTTCGGCTTTTTCGCGCTCACGGGGCGCACCTCTTCGGTCATCGGGCCGGCCGTCTTTGGCTGGCTGGCCGCCATGATGACGGCTCGCTACCTGAACCTGGGCTGGGAGCAGAATCTGGCCGAACAGGGCGGGCATCGAGTGGCCACCCTCTCCATCGCCGCCTTCCTGTTGGCCGGCCTGCTCCTCTTGCTCTGGGTCAACGAAAGGAAGGCTGTGGCCGCGGCGAAGGGCGAATGACCTGGCCAGCGCTTGGATGGCCCGCTTTTCCACCAGCAAGGATCCGCAACGCACCTTCCACCACCTATCTCGTCTGTTTTTCCAACCACTCCATCTTCCTGGAAGCGAGGTGACCCATGTCTAGCATGACCGGCGGCGAACTCCTGTTGAAAACGTTGAAGCTGGAAGATGTCCGCACCATTTTCGGCGTCCTGGATGGCAGCTACAACGCCTGGTTGGCCAAACTGGAAGAGTACGGCATCGACTACGTGTGCCCGCGCCACGAGGCCGCAGCCGCCCACATGGCGGAAGCCTACGCCCGGACGACCGGGGCGCCGGCGGTGGTCTTCGGCGGCATCGGACCCGGCGCGTCGAACATGCTCTCGGGCGTCATCTCCGCCTGGGCCGAGGGCGTCCCCCTCATCGCGCTCAGCGGGCAGCGCCGCCGCAACATCATCTATCCCCCGCGGGGAGACAACTTCCAGACCGCTCCTCTGCTCGACCTGTTCAAGCCCGTGACCAAGTGGCAGGCGGGCCTGCGGGATCTGCGGCGTCTGCCTGAACTTGTGCGCAAGGCCTTCCGCATCGCACTCAGCGGCCGCCCGGGTCCTGTGTACATTGAAATTCCAGAGGACCTGATGCGAGGGGAGATCGACGCGGCGCTGGTGACCGACCTGTGGTCGCCCCACTCCTACCGGGTGGACCGCCTGGGTCCCGGCCAACCCGAGGCCATCCGCCGGGCCGCGGCCATGCTCATGGAGGCCTCCCGCCCCACCCTGCATGCGGGGGCAGGCGTGCTCTGGGCTGAAGCCTGGGACGAGTTCCTGGCCCTGGGCGAGTACGTGGGCGCTACCTTCACCACATCCCTCACCGCCCGGGGCGTGGTGCCCGAGGAGCATCCCCGCTATTTCCACACCCTGAACCGGGATGCACTGGAGCAGATGCGCCAGGACGCGGACGTGGCCCTGGTGGTGGGCTCCCGCCTGGGTGAGCTGGACGGCTGGGGCCGCCCTCCCGTCTGGGGGACGGAGACGGCCACCATTCAGATCGACGCCGATCCTGCCCACATCGGCCTGAATCGGCCCGTGGAGGTGGCTATCGTGGGCGACGCCAGGGCGGCGCTCCAGGCCCTGCTGGAGGAGGTCAAGGCCTTGGGCGGCCCCAAATCCCCGCCGGATATGCGCGCGTACGACGAGATGACCGCCTCCTGGCGCAAGGAGCTGGCCGAAGCCAAGGCGCTGCCCGGTGAGGGCGTCAACCCTGGCGCCATGATCGAAACGGTGCGCAATATCTACCCGGCGGATGCCATCCTGGTCCAGGATGGCGGGAACACAAGTCTCTGGTTCGCCAGCTACGCCCCCATCCTGCGCCCTCGCACCTATCTCTACTCGGCCCACTTTGGCTTCCTGGGCACAGGCCTGCCCTACGCCATCGGGGCGAAATTTGCCCAGCCCGACCGGGACGTGGTGCTGGTGACAGGCGATGGCGCCTTCGGCTTCCACCTCCAGGAGTTGGAGACTGCGGCCCGGCACCAGCTGCCCATCACCGTGGTGGTGGCATGCGACGCGGGCTGGGGAATGGAGCGATCCTCCCAGCTGGTGGCCCAGGTGGGGCGGTTCGTGGAGACGGAACACGCGCCTACCGACTACGCAGGGCTGGCCCGGGCCTTTGGCTGGGAAGGCGTGCGGGTCAGCCGGTTGGAGGATCTGGGCAGCGCGCTGGAAGCGGCCCGGACGTCCCAGAAACCCACGCTCATCGAGGTCACCATCGATCCCCAGGCCAACCTTGCGCCTCCGGGCGCGTTGATCTTCGCCTCCATGGTCTACCGGGCGGAAGATTGACCCACCGCCCGATGGATGTCGGGCGCTACTGGCGTTTTCATCCCGAAGCCTCACCTTCGCATCCAACTGGGAGCGCGTATGTCCTCAACAGCCAGCAAAGTCGCATTGATCACAGGTGCAGGTCGCCGGAAGGGCATCGGCGCCGCCATTGCCCGCCGCCTCGCCCGGGACGGTGTCTCCGTCGTTCTCGCCGACCTCTGTGCTCCCCCCGCGGACCATCCGCTCCATCCCGGTGGTGGCCAGTGGGCTGAGCTGCAGGCCATCGCCGAGGAGATTGCCGCTCGCTCGGGTGTCAAGGCGCTGCCCGTGCAGATGGACGTCACCGATCCCGGATCCGTGGCGGCCGTGCTGGAGACGGTCACCGCCACCTTTGGGCGGCTGGACATTCTGGTGAACAACGCGGGCGTTGTGGTGGGGCCCGCTCCTGTGCTCCAGATGGACCGCAGCGCCTGGCTCAGGACCATCGAGGTCAACCTGACCGGGATGTTCTACGTGACGCAGATCGTGCTCCCGCTCCTGCTCCAGACCGCAGGCCGAAGCGGCCATGGACGCATCGTCAACATGAGCTCCCTGGCTGCGACCCATCCCAAGCCTTTCCTTTCCGCCTACGCGGCCAGCAAGGCGGGCGTGATCGCCCTCACCCAGTCGTTGGCCCAGGAGGTGGCCCCTGCCGGCATCACGGTCAACGCCCTGCTGCCAGGGGACATCGACACCGACTTCAAGCAGTGGGGGTTCCAGGTGGAGAGCATGGTGAAGGGCCAGGAGCTGCGGGCGGTGGTGGAAGCGGCCATTGCCCAGATTCCAGTGGGGCGGATCGGGACGCCGGAGGACGTGGCGGCGGTGGCGGCCTTTCTCTGCTCGGAGGAAGCCGACTTCATCACAGGGCAGGCCATTCGCATCACAGGCGGGCGGGAGTTGGTCCAAACGGAGCTGCCCTCGACGATGCTCCCGTCGAACGAATGAGCAGGGCGGGAGGGGAAGAATCCAGGGCGCGGATGGCGGATCCGCCCATTCGGAACAGGTGTCTCACAGCAGAAAGCCGACCTGGCGTCAGGTCGGCTTCTCTTCTCGATGGCGGGAGCGACGGGATTTGAACCCGCGACCTCTGGCTTGACAGGCCAGTGTGCTAACCGCTACACCACGCCCCCATCTCTTCTGTTGTGGCTGCCGAAAAGGTCTGTGTGGCGGGAGCGACGGGATTTGAACCCGCGACCTCTGGCTTGACAGGCCAGTGTGCTAACCGCTACACCACGCCCCCGCGCAGGCCTTTCGGCAGTTTGGAGTGTATCATCCGGCTTTGGGAATGTCAAATTCTGTGGCGGATCGGGGCATGCAAAAAGGGGGCCCATGTCCTTCACCGGGACGAGTGAGGGCCCCAGGATGTTCCGGTTTGGAGGGTCAGAATCCACCTGGCAGATGACTGCCTGTCAAATGTAGAGATCCAGATTGGCCGCGGTGGCCTGGGTGGCTTCCTGGCCTGTGTCCAGTGAGGCCACGCCGAGAACCTCCACCGGCGCCTCGCTCGTGGACGGGCCCAGGTCACCTGGCTCTATCCCCACCGCCTCCGTCGCCCCGGTCGGCGCGGAGCTCGGATCCAGCTCGCTCGAGGAGGCGTCCTTGGCGCCCGATTGCTCCGCTCCTTGAGCAGACTGGGCCTCGGAGCCCTTCTTCGCCTGCCGCTCCTTGCGGGCCTCCTTCATCTTCTCGAACTGCTCTTCCGCCAGCTCCTGCAAGGCTTCCTGGGCCATGCGGCTGGCAGCCATGGCCACCTGCCGGTCCATGGCGGAGGGCTCCGCGGGGGCCAGCGCCGCCTGCTGCAGCTGACGGGCCTTGCGCAGGGTGGCCTCCGGATCCCCGGGCACAGGGGAGAGGTCGATCTGGACCTCGCCACCCACCGCGTAGCGCTGACCGTCCGGCCCGGTCTGGTAGGTGTAACTGGGACTGCCCATCGCGTAGGGGCCTGCCGCCATCAAGTGGGCCTGCTCGTGCCGGCGCACCTCCGCAT
>WGCB01000590.1 GCA_015494005.1 Caldilineaceae bacterium | reverse complement strand
CAGCGGGGCTGGCCATCCGTTATCGTCCCGAGGGCGCGCGCCTGGCCATCCGCTACCGCACCCCGCCGGACACGCCCCTGGCCGTCCTGGCGCCGGAGACGGGCGAGCTCTTGGCCCTGCTGCCTCCTGCGCCCAGCGGGGACGAGACGGTCCTGGCCTGGCCCCAAGGGGACAGTGTGGCCTTCGCTGCCCGGGGCTCTGGGGCAGTGACCGTCCATCGCCTGGCCCTCCTGACAGGGGAGTAGCTGGAAAATGTCAGAAAATTGGTATGTCCTCCTGGCTTGACAGGGCCCGGTTCTGACGTATCCTAGGGGGTGAAGGATTTTCTGCCCCGTAGCACGGCCTCCTTCCCAACGATCGTATCGTACCAACCCCGATTCACTGCAATTCGAAAGGAAATCCCATGTTCAGACGACATCGATGGATCACCCTGCTGATCGTCCTGCTCCTGGCTGTCTCCCTGGCAGCCTGTAGCGGCAAGGACAAGGAGAAGGAACAGGGGCAGGCGGCCCAGGAGGCGCCAGCCGCGGAACAACAGGCCCCCACGGACACGCCTGCTCCCAAGCCCACGGACACGCCCGTCCCCGAACCCACGGACACACCGGCTCCTGAGCCCACGGCCACGCCCGAGAGCAGCGAGGCGGCTGGCGGTGAGGCTGCTCCCAGCGGCGAGCCCAGCGAGGAGACCACGTCCATTTTCGCCCAGCCCAGCGAGACCCTGCCCTCCTTCCGCTTCCGGGGCAAGCTGGTCCAGGTGCTCACCTTGGAGGACGGCACGGAGGAGGTCACCCGCATGGAGACGGAGGGAGCCTTCGTCAAGACGGATAGCCCGCAAGGTGGGGACCAGTACTTCGCCATCACCACGGCGGATCCCAGCGGTGAAGAGAGCATGACCATGTACGAGGTGGGAGAGAACATCTACATCAACACGGAAGGGGAGTGGATCGTCCTGCCGCGAGACGAATCCGGCATGTACTCCATGTTCGCGGACCTCTTCACCAACCCCATGGGCGAGATGGCTTTCTTCGCAGAGGAGGCCAAGAAGGTGGGCGAGGAGGAGATCAATGGCATCAAGACCGTCCACTACCGCATCGATGATCCCCTGGTGTTTGCCGAGCTGGCCGACATGACCGAGGAGGATGGTGAACTGGTGACTGCCAGTGTGGATGTCTGGGTGGCCAAGGACGGCAACTACATCGTCAAGTACAAGCTGACGGCTGAGGCCAAGGGCGCCCAGACGTTTGACAGCCAGGGCAACGAGGTGGTCGGTGACGAGCGCGTCGACTGGGAGTTCGAGCTCTACGACGTGGGCGCGGACATCGTCATCGAGGTGCCCGAGGACGCACCCCAGCCTGGCGAACTGAACGTGCCCGGCTTCGGGGAGGGTGAGTTCCCCCTGCCGCCGGACACCGAGGTGGGGACCAGCCTCTTCGGCACGGCCATGCTGGAGAGCAACCTGAGCGAGGAGGAGTTCATCCAGTTCTACAAGGACGCCCTGCCTGACTGGACCATCGAGGGTGGCTTCGGCATCTACACCTTCAGCAAGGGTGACACGTCCTTTTCCATGCTGCTGGAGCAGGACGAGGAGACAGGCAAGCTCAACGCGGTTCTGTTGCCCAACGAGTAGACTTCCGGCTCGTCACGGCGGCGCTGTGGCCGCTTGAACACATCCGAGAATGTGCAAAAAGAGCCCCGGTGGACCGTCCGCCGGGGCTCTTTCCATGTGCCGTTTTTGTGCAGGGAGGCGACCATCGACTGCTCAGTGGCCCAGCTCCCGGACGCTGTGCTCCCGGGCGTGGTGCTCCAGCCGCCAGGAGCCGAACTGGGCCAGCAGCTCCCGGGCCCGGTCCCGGCGCACCCGCAGGCGAGGCTCCCGGGCCTTCCACTCCCCGTTGATCTGTTTGATCACCAGCTGGGAATCTCCCCAGATCTCCACCTGGGCCGTGGCCGGGTCCGCGCCGTTCTCTCGCAGTCGGGCCAGGACGGCTTCCAGGGCCGCGATGAGGGTGTCGTACTCCGCCTCGTTGTTGGTCACCATGTCGCCGAACTGGAGCTGCACCACCTGGCGAGGATGGCCGGGCCAATAGACCACGTAGCTGCCATAGCCCGGCCCTGGATTGCCCTTGCTGCCTCCGTCGAAGATGATGCGAATGGGCCCCTCCGGCGCCTGCCCGGGCAGGGGAGGCATGGCGTGGGGGGCTGGCTCCTCCGCCTCCTCGTCCGGGGCGCCCACCACCACCCGCCCTCGGACCGGCGAGCGGTACTCGTCCTCCGCTGCGGGGTGGGGCGCGCCAGTTTCC
>WGCB01000589.1 GCA_015494005.1 Caldilineaceae bacterium | reverse complement strand
ATCTGGTCCCAGTCCAGCGCTGGCCGCTGCCAGTCCCGCTGGTAGGGGAAGAGGGGGGTGGGTGGTTGCCAGGCCATGCCGCCGGGCTGGTTGGGGTCGTAGATGCTGCCCACGAAGGCCAGGAAGGGGCCCCGCTCCCGGGCCAGCTCGATGCTCTTCTGCATGGTGTGGTAGCGGACGAACTCCATGACCTGGGCCGCGAACTCCTGCCCCTCCTCGCTGCCGTAGCGGATGCCCAGCTTGTACATGAGGTCGCCCAGGCCCATGATGCCCAGGCCGATGCGCCGGGCTCGGTGGGCCGCCTCCGCCACCTGGGGCACGGCGGGCACGTAGGCGTTGACGCTCACCACGTTGTCCAGGAAGTGGGTGGCCTGGCGCACCGTGCGGCGCAGCCCCTCCCAGTCCACCTGGGTCCGGCCCTCCTCGTCGGTGGTCACGTGCATGCCCAGGTTGACGGAGCCCAGGCAGCAGTTCTCGTAGGGGCCCAGCCACTGCTCGCCGCAGGGGTTGGTGGCCTCCAGGTCGTAGAGGTGGGGGACCGGGTTGGTGCGGTTGGCCGCGTCGATGAAGAGGGCGCCGGGCTCGCCGTTGTGATGGGCATGGCGGACGATCTTCTCGAAGAGATCCCGGGCTCGCACCGTGCGCCAGACCTTGCCGTCCCGGGGGTTGCGCAGCTCGAAGTCCGTGTCGTCCCGCACCGCGGCCATGAACTCGTCGGTGATGGCCACGGAGATGTTGAAGTTGGTGATGGTCCCCTCTTCCGACTTGGACTCGATGAACTCCTCGATGTCCGGGTGATCCACCCGCAGGACGCCCATGTTGGCCCCTCGTCGGGTGCCGCCCTGGGCGATCTCCCCGAAGGCCTGGTCGTAGACGCGCAGGAAGCCCACCGGCCCTGTGGCTCGGCCCGCGGAGGTGTGGACCACGTCCCCCTTGGGGCGCAGGCGGCTGAAGGAGAAGCCGTTGCCGCCGCCGGTCTGCTGGATCAGGGCGGCCACCCGCAGGGTGCTGAAGATGCCGTCGCTGTCCCGGCCCATGTCGTCTTCGATGGGCAGGACGAAGCAGGCGGCCAGCTGGCCCAGGGGCGTGCCCGCACCGGTGAAGGTGGGGCTGTTGGGGAAGAAGCGCAGCTCCGTGAGCATCTCGTAGAAGGTCCGGGTGGTGGCCTCCACATCCCCGCCATGCTGCTCCTCTGCCCCGGCCACATGGCGCGCCACCCGGTAGAACATGCCGGCCGGGGTCTCCAGCAGGGTGCCGTCCAGGTCCCGGCGCAGGTAGCGGCGCTCCAGCACCTTCAGGCTGTTCTCGCTGAGCTGGATCTCCTCGTCCCGCACGTAGTCCGGGGGAATGACAAACTCCTTCTGTCCTTTCACCGTCTCGAACACCGTGTAGGCGGTGGTTCCGTCTGTGACAGCAGCTGGCGCAGGGCCAGAAACGTCGGTCTGGGTCGTTGTCTTGGGCATGTGGGGCTCCTCCCTTGATGAACTGGCATAGCGAGGCCAGGCGCGTGGGGTGCGCGTGGCCGGTTGGCCGAAAAACGATGATAGCGAATCTTCTGGACCAGACGGTGTGCCCGGCGAGGCGCTGTCCCCAAAATTTTCTGGAGCCCGGCGCGCCCTGGGAGAGGGCGAGGGGTTCCGATGGGACAGGGGCCTGGGCAGGGTGGTCAGAGGCGAGGTGAGGCGGTGACCAGCGCAGCCCAGGCGGACCCGGGCTGGGCTAGGCCGGAAGTTCGTGCTGCTGTCGACCCATCAGGCGGTCGATCTCCGAGCGGACATCGGCCAGGTCGTGCAGGTCCAGATAGACGCTGGCGAAGCGGATGTAGGCCACCTGGTCGATGTGGGCCAGGTGGTCCAGCACCAGGTTGCCGATGAGCTTGCTGTTGACCTCTGAACGGTTCAGGGCCAGCAGGCTGTTCTCCACCTGTTGGACGATGTTCTCGATGGTGTCCGTGCTGATGGGGCGTTTGACCGCGGCGATGCGAATGCCCATGGAGAGCTTCTGGCGATCGAAGGGTTCCCGGCGGCCGTCCCGTTTGATCACCTGTAGGCTGGGGGCCACGTGCTCGTAGGTGGTGAAGCGCTGGTTGCACTTCTGGCACTGGCGCCGTCTGCGGATGGCGTCACCGGCATCTCGGGTGTCGATCACTTTGTGGCGGTCGTGGCCACAGTGGGGGCAACGCATGATCGTCCTTTCGCTGGCTCTGCGTGTGCGATCTGGCCTACAACAATTGACGTGCCCTGTCCGCCTCCTCCCGGGGGAAGGGATAGGAGGTGAAACGGCGATGGTCTTGCTTCTCCTGCACAGATTCGCCAGCTTTTTCTGGGGTGCCAGACAGTCCCCTCAAAATGAAACGCCACCGGCTTCCCTACCGCATATTGTGTTATGCAAAGTTGCCTACACAATATGTGGGGATGCTGGGGGCAAAGTATAGCACACTTGGAACTGTCTTGCAAGTCGAATTTGACAGGGCTTTTTGCGTAGTTCGAAGTCAGCTGGGAAAAATGATGCAGCTATATCTTGACGGATTCGGTGGGAAAAAGGTAATCCGCCATTTGTCGTATTCGCCGGGTTTCTCCTCCTGGCCTGCCTGAAGTGGATTTTCAGGTGGCCTGGGCGGGTGGAGCAGGGCACAAGGAGGCCTGTTTCGCGGCCAACAGAAACTGGGTCAGGGACGCACGGGGAGGCCCCTGACCCAGTTTCCGTCGTTCCGTATTCCTTTCACCAGGCCGCATCGATCGCCGCCCAGAGGACGGGATCGGGAGTGTGTGCGTGGGGAATGGGCCCCGCTGGCGCGAGCCGGTCCGGCTCCCAGCAGGGCTGGATCT
>WGCB01000588.1 GCA_015494005.1 Caldilineaceae bacterium | reverse complement strand
CTCGATCATCTCCCGGCCCATGAGCCGCTGCACCTCGATGGTGGCCGGTGTCAGGGCCGGCGGCACGGAGTAGGGGACGCCCTCGGCATAGGCCTTGACCTTCGGGTTGGCGTCGAAGTATTCGGCGAAGAGCGGGTTGGTGGTCAGGTCCTCCCGCACGGGCGGCAGGTTGGTGGTCTCCAACCAGGCCACGTCGTGCTGCACATCGGAGAAGTACCACTTCATGAACTCCCAGGCCGCCTCCTTGTGCTTGGACTGGGCGAAGAGCACCATGCCCTTGGTGTCCGCGAAGGTGTACACCGGCTGGTCCTTGGGGTAGTCATCCGGCACCGGCGGCGTGGTCACCACGTACTCGAAGTCCGGGAACTTCTCCGCGGTGGGCTTGATGGACCAGGGACCCCGCACCATGCCGGCCACCAGCCCGGTCTCCAAGGGGTTGGACAGAGACTCGGTGGGCGCGCACTCGTTGCGGAACATGTCGTTCATGAAGTTGAGCACCGCCATGCCGTACTCGTTGTCGAAGAGGACCTCGCCCTTCTCCACGTCCAGGTAGGGCGCGCCCTGGGAGGCTGCGTAGTAGAGGGTCAGGAAGCCGAACCAGCGATCCCACCAGTTCTTGGGGCTGGGGAACATGATGGCGTAGCGCTCCCCAGGGATCTTGATGGCGTCGCACAGGGCCTTCACGTCACCGTAGGTGAAGGGGGCCTCCATGCCCGCCTCGTCCAGCAGGGCCGTGCCCCACCAGTAGCGCATGGGGTTGTTGTAGAGGGGCAGCACGTAGTAGTGGCCCTGGTAGCCCCACCCCTTCTCCAGGATGCTGCGCATCTTGCGGGTCTCGGCCAGATCCCAGAAGTCCGGGAACTCCTCGTCCAGGGCCACGATGGCGCCGGAGGAGACCAGCTGGGCCGCGAAGCCGGAGAAGATGTTGGTGCTGATGTCCGGGGCGGTGCCGGTGGCGATGGCCGTGAGGAGCACCTCCTCGGAGCTGGCGCCGGCCGGGATCACCTGCCATTCGATCTGGATCTTCGGGTGGGTGGCGTTCCACTCGTCCACCACGTCCTTCCAGAAGGCCTCCTGCAGGGGGTTCGGCGCGGTCCAGAAGGTGAGGGTGACCGTCTCCTCGGTCGGGGCCTGCGCGGCGCCAGGCTGGGCCGCTGGCGGGGCAGGGGGCGTACAGGCCGAGAACACCAGGGCGATCACAGTGAGCATGGCCAGGACAGCAAAGGATCGTTTCGCTCTCATGGTTCATTCCTCCTTGCAGACGAACTCGTTGCCGATGGAAGGGGGCATTTTCACGTGCACGCCGCACAGTCCGTTCGACGCGTTCCAATCGACGTGTTCCAATCGGCGCTGTGCAGACGGCAGGGTGCGCACACAGCTGGGAAACGCACGAATCACAGGAACTGCAATCCGAGAAACTGCCATGTTGTCGCCCATGTTCGGCTGTCGAGCGGGGGATCCATTCCGTGGATGCCTGGCACGGCACAGCTGATCGTTCTCTCCGCTTCGCCTTCCCTCCTTTCCGGATCTGTCCGAATCTATCCGGCTAAGCCTGCTCCTCAAGCACACCAGTTCTTCGATCACGTTGGGTAGTCTCACCCAGGCCGGTCAGTCGGAGCCCGGTTCGCACCCGCAGGAGCGGCGGATTACCGGCTTCACACTCACCCGCAGGCGCACCCGGGCCTCTTCCGTCTCCGTGGAATCGCTCTCGATGCGGTCGATGAGGCGGCGCACCGCCTGGCGCCCCATCTCCTCCCCGAAGCTGTGAGCCGTGGTCAGCGGCGGGTCGTGGAGGGGCGCCCAGCGGATGTCGTCGAAGCCCACCACGCCGATCTCCTCTGGCACCCGACGGCCCGCAGCTTTGCAGGCCGCTGCCGCCCCGATGGCCGTGGCGTCGTTCACCGCCACCAACCCCGTGACGTCCGGCTCCTGGGCCAGGATGGCTTGCATGGCCATGGCGCCGCTCTCGAAGGAGGTCTCGGGCATGGAGACGATCCAGGGCTCCAGCCCTGCCTCGCTCAGGGCTCGCCGGTAGCCCGCGGCCCGTTCCCGGCTGCTCACCCACTCCTCCGGCCCGGAGAGGAAGACCACCCGCCGCTGCTCGTGCTCCTGGACCAGGTGCCGGGTCAGCTGGTAGGCGCCCTCCTCGTTCTCGTGGAGGACCGCATCGATCTCCGCCCCCCGCAGCAGGTTGTCCAGGAGCACCAGGGGCAGCCCGCTGTGGTGGAGCGCCAGGATGAAGGACGGTCTGATGTTGGGGCCAACCAGGATCAGCCCGTCCACCCGCTGCTCCCGTAGCATGGGCAGGTCCATGGGGCTGCGCATGGCCTCCTCGCTGACGAAGGTGGTGAGTAGGTGATATCCCCGGCGCTGGCACTCGTGCTCGATGCCCACGAAGGGGTGGGATGCGGTGACGAAGTGGGTGGGCACCGTGCCCTTGGCGGCCACAAAGCCGATGTTGCGGGTGCGCCGGGTGATCAGGCTGCGGGCCGCGGCGTTGGGCCGGAACCGCAGCTCCCTGGCCGCCGCCAGGACCCGGTCCCGGGTCTCCTGGCCGATGCCAGGCTGGTCGTTGAGCACCCGGGAGACGGTGGAGATGGAAACACGGGCTTTCTCGGCGATCTCTCGCAGTGTGGGCGACTTCATAGGGCGTCCGATCTGGGATGGTGGCGCTTCGCTCGCCAGCGCGAAGCCTTGGGATGATGCGTCGATGTGGATGCGCTTGGGCTCGATCTCAGGGCTGCGGGGTGTCCAGCGGCGTGGGCGTCGACGGCGGGAGGATTTCGGGCAATGGAGCGGCGATGAGGTCCACAGCCCAGGGTGGTTGGATCGGCACAGTCTGCGCTGCAAATCTCTATGCAAAAAGTGCGCAAACGTTCCAGCAATATTTTATTATTGGCGGTGGGCTCCTGTCAACACCCAATTTTGCGGTGATTACCCATAAGTCGAGAGGGGAGGGGAAAGGCAAGATAGGGGGAAAGGATGGGAGTCGGCGAAGGCATGTGCAGCGACAGCAATCCAGACAAAAGCCAGTCCCCAAAGCAACCAATACAGGCCGTTGCGGTCCTGTTGTCGACCGAACTTGCCGCCGAGGAACTGGAACCATGCCACGATCTCCTGTGGCCAGGTGACGAGGACATGGGTGACGAAATGCATGGCCCAGAGGACAAAGATAAACAGGCGCTGCATGCGGTCGAGGGAGCGCACCAGGAGTTGTTCGATATCGAGCCCTGCCTCCTGGTCGAAGCGATAGCCATGTTCAATGCGATTGCGCAAGCGCCAATCCTGGTAGAGCTGTTGGGCGGTGGCCAGGTGGACGATGGGGATATTGGTCAGGAGGGCAAGCAACCTCTCCTCGCCGTCATCGGCGTCCCCATCGAGGGTTTCGACGACCAAAAGCCATAAAGGGATTTCGGGATGCTGGGGCAGGCGAATCTTGAACCATCCCAGGCGCATCGTCCGCTCTTTGACCCGCCCGGCTCGGAGGAAACGGGTGCGAAACGTGCCTTCCCACAGAACCAGCGCCATCAGTTCCTCGATGGACAGAGGCTCCCAACCATGGCGGCGGGGATTCCAGACCTCCACCTGCCGGTTTCTGTGTGCGACCGTGACAATGAACTCCCCTTGCATCTGATGCACCCATTGGAAAAACTTCTGATTATCGCCGCCGCCGTCCATGACGAAGCAAAGCGGATGATGAGGGAACAAGGTGCGAGTCATGCGCAGCGCACGATAGATTTCACGATTCTGGCTCCGGAATTCAGCGCTCTCATAGGAGAACCAATGGGCATACGTGGTCGCCGGACGAGAGAGATTGACGAGGGTGGCGGTGATAGCTGGATATCCCCACGTGATGCGCGCGTTCCCCTGGGCGTCCGGCGGACGACTCTTGTGCACTCGACACACCCCCTCCAGTCGCCGCGTGTATGGCTTTTCGAATTGAACCGGATCCACCGCCACCACCAATCGCTCAGCGCGCTCCTCACACACCGTCCGTTGCGCCAGACGATACAGGCTCTTGGTCATCTGCCAGGTCGTGATGCGTTTCGTGTTGATCACACGGTACCTCCGTTTGGCCGAGGCCCAGGGCGTCGTCTCCCTATCGCCCACATGCATGGCCTTGCTGATATGCGGCGTTTGGGCTGTAATCAACCCTTTGACCATCCCTATGACAGACTGTTGCAATCGTTTGTCCGGGTATAAGGCCCACAGAGGACGCAAAAACGCCCGCAGCTCCTCGTCTGCAAATCGGGCGGCTGCTTGGATGTTTCCTGT
>WGCB01000587.1 GCA_015494005.1 Caldilineaceae bacterium | reverse complement strand
GCACTGGAGCGAGTGGCAGGGGGCGTCCACCACGCCGGTGGACAACTGGCTCTACCTGCCCCTGGTGACCCGGTGAGAGCGGGCGGGCAACCGGGCAACCGGCCCTGCGGCATGTCCGGCCATCGGGACCCCTTGGCGTCCTCTCAGCCCTCCTCCCCGTCTCCCAGCTCCCGGATCATGGCCTCCAGCTCCCGGTGATACTGGAGGACCAGCTCCGCGGCCCGCTCGGGGGTGGCCGCCTCCGCGCGGATCTCGAAGAAGGGGTGTTCCGGGTTGGGGCCGATGTGGACCCACTCCTGGTCGCTCAGGTGGATCTTCAAACCGTCCATGGTCTCCACATCCGGGCCGTGGTAGCGCTGGTTCAACATCCGCATGACCGTGGCCTTCAGCTCCCAGGGGCAGTCCACCCGGTCCTGGCGCAGGTGGAAGGGGGGCAGGTAGGCCACCACCTCGCTGATGGCCATGCCTCGCCGGGCGAGATATTCCAGTAGGCGAGCCGTGGCCATCAGACCATCCACCACCGGCTGGAACTCGGGAAAGACGAAGTTGCCCGTGGTATCCAGGGCCAGGAGCACGTCCGGGTCGGTGGAGGCCTGCATCAGGCTGGGCAGGTCGGTCTTGGTGCGCAGGACCCGGCCTCCATGCCACTGGGCGATGGTGTCGAAGGCGTTGGGCGCGGTGACGGGCACGGCCACGGTGCGATCCGGCGTGGACCAGAGGGCCAGCTCGGCCATGAGCAGCCCCGCGGTGATGTTGTCCAGCGCCTCCCCCTTGTCGTCCACCAGGAAGATCTTCTCCCCACCCACATCCAACTTGATGCCCAGGTGCGCGCTCAGGGCGCCCACGATCTTGGCCATGCGCCGCAGATTGCGGTCGAACTGGTCCCGGAGCACGGCCAGCTTGCTCTCGTCCATGAGCGCGTTCAGGGGGATGGGGTCCGAAACCAGGCTGCTCAAGATCTTGGAGAGGGTGTCCGCGGCCAGGCCGTGGGAGTAGTCCACCACCAGCTGGATGTTCGCCTCCCGGATGGTCTGGCTGTCCACCTGGGCGAAGAAGTCCTCCACGTAGCGGCCGATGGGGTCTGGCGCGTACTCGATGCGGCCGATCTCGTCCAGGTAGGCCCGGCGGAAGTCCTCCCGGAAGAAGTAGCGCTCGATGGAGCGCTCCGCGGAGGGGCTCAGGTCCATGCCGCTCTCGTCCATGAAGCGGATGTCCACCACCCGTTGGTCGAAGGGGCTGAGGCGCACGTGGATCCCGGCGAAGGTGGAGGGGTCCGTGCGCACGAAGTGACGGGCCACGGGCACGGCCACGTTGCGCAGATCCCAGACGTGGACGCCGGCGCTGGGCAGGCCGCTGATCAGCCCCCGCTTCAGCATGCGGGAGCTGCGGTGGGCGTCCCGGTTGATGGCCACGTACTGCCCCTTCTCCACGTAGGCGCCCAGGGCACTGCCCAGTTTGGCCACGAAGTCCGGGGTCAGGTCCACGTTTACTACGCCGGTCACCCCGAAGCGGCTGAAGAGGGAGCGCCGGGCGTGGCTGCCCCAGATGAGGCTGGAGCGCACAATGGCCCCGGGCTCCACCTGCTTGTCCGGCCAGAGCTTCACGTCCGAGTAGATGACGCAGTTTTCCCCCAGGATGCAGCGATCCCCGATGACCGCCCCCTCGTAGGCCACCGCGCCGCTCTTGATGCTGCACTGGCGGCAGACGATCACCCCTCTCAGCTCGCAGGACTCGCCCACGTAGTTGTTGCGCCAGAGCACGCAGCGTTCCAGGCGGCTGTAGTTGTCGATGACCGTGTAGTCCCGGATCACCGCCGGGCCGTGGATGGTGACGCCGGCCTTGATCTTCACCTCGTGGCCCAGGTAGACCGGGCCGATGATGTTGGCGTCCGGGGCGATCTCCACCCGTTCCCCCGCCCAGACGCCGGGCCAGAGGGGGGTGCCCAGGGGCTCGGGCAGCTTGATCTTGCCCTGGAGGAGGTCCGCATTGGCCCGCATGTACTCGCTGATGTTGCCCACATCGCACCAGTAGCCCTGGGCCACGTAGCCGTAGAGGGGGAGCCCCTGGGCCAGCATCTGGGGGAAGAGCTGGCTGGCGAAGTCGTAGGGCTGCCCATCGGGGATCAGATCCAGCACCTCCGGTTCCAGCACGTAGATGCCCGTGTTGACCGTGTCCGAGATCACGTCGCCCCAGTCCGGCTTCTCCAGGAACTGGACGATGCGCCCCTCCTCGTCGGTGACGATCACGCCGTACTCTCGAGGGTTGGCCACCGGGTAGAGGGTGAGGGAGGCCATGGCCTGGCGCTCCCGGTGGCTCTGGACGATGGCCATGAGGTCGAAGTCGGTCATGGCGTCCCCGGAGATGACCAGGAAGGTGTCGTCCAGGTACTGGGCCGCGTTCTTGACGCTGCCGGCCGTGCCCAGGGGGGTCTCCTCCACCACGTAGGTGAGGTTCATCCCCAGGCTCTGGCCCGAGCCGAAATAGTCCTGGATGACCGTGGGCATGTACTGGAGGGTGACCACCACATCGGTGATGCCGTGGCTCTTCAACAACTGGAGGATGTGCCCCATGACCGAGCGGTTGCCGATGGGCACCAGGGGTTTGGGACGTCCGATGGTCAATGGACGTAGCCGGGAGCCTTCTCCGCCTGCCATCACCACAGCTTTCACGGTTTCTCTCCTTTGCGCATTGGGCGGTTGTCCACTGGGCGGTCTGTTTGGCGGTCGATTCGATGGCGGTCCATTTGATGGCGGTCCATTCGGTGACAGTCCGTCTTGGCGGCCGTCCCTTCGGCTCCTTTGTGGGGGAACCCGGTCAGATGGGCGGCCAGGGGAAATTGCGCTGGTAGGGGAGGGGCGCCGGGAACAGGCCCCGCTCCAGGAGGGCATCCAGGCGCTGGATCAGGGCCTCCAACTCCCCGGGGCTGAGGAGCGACGCCAGCTCTCGCCTCAGAGGGGACGATCCCTCCTGCAGACGCCGGCGCATCCCCCTCAAATCGGCCAGGAGGGGCTCCGGGATGGGCTGGTCGCTGAACTCCCAGATCACTGTGCGCAGCTTGTACTCCTGGTGGAAGCAGATGCCGTGGTCGATGGCCCAGAGACGCCCGCTGGCGTCCACCAGGCAGTGACCGCTCTTGCGGTCCGCGTTGTTGATCACGAAATCGAAGAGAGCCAGGCGGCGTAGATTCGGCAGGTATCGAGCGTTCTCTCGGATGGCGAAGTAGTGCTGGTTGGGGTCGTGATGGACGAAGAACTGGAGGCTGCCCGGCCCCCGAGGGCCTTCCCGCAACACGGTGGGAGGCACCAGCCCCCATCCCAGGGCCTGGCTGACCACGAAGGCCGCCACCTCCCGCAGGTACAGGGTGCCGGTGGGGAAGTCCCAGAGCGGGGTCTCGCCTCCTCGCGGCTTGTAGACGGCGGGAAGTTCCAGGGCGCCGTGGCGCAGCAGGACCAGGAAGTTGTAGTTGGAGCTGTAGGGCAGCAGGCCCTGCTCCTCCAGGGATCCCCGCTGCAGGGCCTGGAGCACTCGCTCCACGGTGATCGCCTGGGACGGGGCGGTGTTGTCCTGGGCAGGCGTCGAGGCAGGGGAGGCCGAGGAGGACGGATCCGGGTCGCGGTCCGGTTCAGGGACGTCGGGCCGAGGCATGGGCATGGGACGGACGGGCAGTCACGTTCAGATGGCCAGGGGCCGGGAATGGCCATTGGTGCGGGGGCAGAAATGGCCTTCCGGGTCCATGGGCTCGCCGCACAGTGGGCACTCGGGGCGCCCTGCCGCCACCACCCGCAGGGCATGCTGGCTCAGGGCCAGCATCTGTCCCCGGGTGGCGAAGAAACGGGCTTTGGGGATGTTCACATCCGGCGAGGGGAAGGTCTCCTCGGCCCCCTCGTCCAGGACAGCCAGGGCCTGCACCACCAGGACCATGCGATCCCGGGTCTCGTCGTAGCCCAGGCCGATCTGGCCCACCCGGAAGGCCGGGGCCAGGGGTTCCTCCAGGTGCAGGCTGGTCTCCTCCGCAGTGGCCGGGGGCAGATCCGGGTTCAGCTGCTTCAGCTCGTCCAGCATCTGCATGATGCTGGCGGCCAGCGCGGCCACCTGCTGCTTCTCCAGCACCAGGCTGACGGTTTCCGTCCCCTGACGGGCCTGGAGGTAGAAGGTGCGCCGGCCGGGCTCGCCCACGGCATCGGCCACGATGTGCTGCACGGAATGGAAATCGTAGGTGAAATGGGTGCTCATGTGGGACCTGTTTCAGAGAGTGTCGAGGGTGCCGTGCGTGTCAAGGGTCAGTGCTGGGTTGGATGGGTGGGCACCGCTAGGGCAGGCCCAGGGCTAGGGCGCGGACCCGCCCAGATCCGGGGCCCGGCCGTCCGGGCTGGCGGATGCTTCGGCCTCTTGGGACTCCTGCCCGGACTCCTCCAGCTGGATGCTGGGCGCCTGGCCCGTGTCGTTCACCCGCAGGATGCGGGGGCCAAAGCGGTGGAAGCCCACCACGCTCACCGAGGCCGGCTCGATGCTCAGGCGCTGGAAGAGGTCGAGGGGCGTGCCCAGGTAGTAGGCCAGACTGGTGCGCACCACATCCCCGTGGGTGAAGACGGCGATGATCTCCCCGGCGTGCTGCTGGCGCAGGCGCTCCAGGGTGTCCACCGCCCGGTTTTGGACCTCTCGCAGGCTCTCGCCCCCGGGGAAGCGGAAACCGCTGGGATAGACCTGGACCAGCCGCCACTCGGGCTGTTTGGCCAGCTCCTTCAGATTGCCCCCCTGCCACTCCCCATAGTCCACCTCCAGGACCCCCGGCTCCGGCAGGACGGGAAGGCCCAGGGCCTGGGCCAGGGGAGCGGCCGTCTCCATGCAGCGCTCCAGGGGGCTGGAGTAGACCGCGGAGATGGGCAGGCCGGCCAGCCGCTCCGCCAACTGGTGGGCCTGCTCCCGGCCCCGGTCGTTCAGGTGCACGCCTGGGGTGCGCCCCGCCAGCCGGTGGGAGGTCACCCATTCGTTTTCGCCGTGTCGGATCAGGAGCAGGTAGGTCATGGGCCTGGGATGGGGTGCTTGGGTCGAGTCAGCGGGGGATGGTTTCGCCCGTCTGGGACCCATGGTAGCATGGATCCCAGGGTCCGGAAAGGGAGGTGGATTACCGTTGCGGTTCTGCCTCCAGTCTAGCACAAATGGGGGCAAAGGAACAGCCACAAAATCCGGCTGCACCTCGGTCCACACGGCTGCGATCAAAAATAGTTGGTGGACCCTGGAAGGCCAGCGCTGGCCCTGTCCACGCTCCCCTGCCGAGCGCGGACGCGGCGGAGGGCGCCCTGGTTTTCCCCAAGGATCTGGGAGACCTCGTCAGCGCCTTCGTTGCCCAGAGATCCTGGGTATGGTACAATTTCGCAGAAACCTACCCGCTCCCCCGCGCCAGGAGGTATCCGTGTTCCGCTCCACAGCAAAAATTCTTGCCGGGACCCCTCGAGTCGCCCTCGAGGGAACCGCGCTCCTGCTCCTGCTGACCGGCCTGCTCCTGGGCTCGTTGACCGGGGTGCAGGCGGCCCGGCCTCCCCAGGCCTCCACCCCGGAGGTGGGCGAGCCCCTCTCGGCCCTGGGCTGCAGCGAGCTCATCGTCAACGGCGGCTTCGAGACGAACGCGGGCTGGGACCTCACTGGGACCACGCCGCCACCGGCCTACGTCACCGCGCCGGTCTTCTCCGGGGCTCGGGCCATGCGTCTGGGCATCGTGGAGCCGCCCAACCAGTCCGGCGTGAACGGCGTCTCCCAGACAGTGGCCATCCCCGCCTCTGCCGGCAGCGTGGTTTTCGGCTTCCACTACTACCCCCGGCACGAGCCCAGCCCGGGCAACGACCGCCAGTTCGTGGACATCTTCGATGCGGACACGGACACCTTGATCCAGCGCATCTGGGACGAGCTGCGGGATGACCGGGACTGGCGTTTCGTCCAGTTCGACTTCTCCTCCCTGGCCGGACGCACCATCCGCATCCAGTTCGGCGTGCTCAACGATGGCGGCGGGGGCGCCACCGCCCTCTTCCTGGACGATGTGAGCCTCCAGGCCTGCGACATCGAGGGCACCGTCACCCCCACGGCCACGCCCACCAGTGGCATCTCCATCATCGCCACGGGCACGCCCACCCCCACCGGGACGCCGTCCACGGCCACACCCACATCCACCCGGACCCCCACGCCTACTCGCACAGCC
>WGCB01000586.1 GCA_015494005.1 Caldilineaceae bacterium | reverse complement strand
TCCCCGGGGACGGCCGCTCCTACCGGGCTCGCTTCGTGGTGACGGCCAACACCGAGGGCGTCCGCTTCGGGGACTGGGCCCAGACCACCTGGGAGATGGAGCCGGCGGTCTACCTGCGGGGGCTCCCCGCCAGCCTGGACCTGAACAAGATGCCCCCGGAGGGCTGGCCCGTCTCCGTGGTGGCCGGCACCACCGAGGAGATCGGCGCCCTCTCCGCCAGCCTGGTCCTGCGCCGGGCGGACACCGGGGAAGTCGTGCCGGAGGTGACCCTGGACTTCGCGGTGGCGGACGTGCCGGAGCAGGGCAGTCAGGAGGCTCGCCTCCGGGTGGAGGGGCTGGACCTCCTGCGCCCTGGCGAATACGAGGGCGAGCTGACCATCCAGGTGACCAGCCCGTCCGGCCTGCCCATGGACGTGAACATCCGCCCGGCGCCGGTCATCCCGGTGACCCTCACCGTGGCCCGCTCCGCGGCCCGGCTGGGAGTGCAGGTGGCGGATTTCGGGGAGATCCCCTTCGACACCTCCCCCAACTTCCGGGTGGACCAGGAGATCCGCCTGCCGGTCACCTTCGAGGGCAAGGTCTTTCGTCTGCAGGCCGAACTGGTGAGCAGCAGCTGCCCGGACCTGCGGCTGGAGACCGGGGACCTGGAGCAACGAGGGGATAGCCATCTGCTGTCCTTGCGTCTGCGCAGCCTGGCCCCCATCCAACCCGGCGCCTGCCAGGGACGCATCCGGCTGAGCGGGCCCAGCGCCGATTTCGATGTTTTCCCCTCGGAGATCGACTACCTGCTGCGGGTGGCCAGCGTGGAGTGGGCCGTGGTCAGCAGCGAGCTGGCCTTCGGGGACCTGGGCCGGGCCGGGGAGCGGGCCACCGCCACCCTGGTCATGCGCTACCAGGGCAAGACCCCCTTCACCTTGCGGATGCTCAACCTGGAGTTGACAGGGGTGACTCAGGAGGACATAATTCAGCTGGGCCAGGACTACGTGGAAATGCTCCCGGTGGAGGTCACCGGCCCGGCGGACGAGGACGGTCTCTACCAGGTGCCGGTGACCCTGGTGGCCCGCAAGGCCATTCCCCAGGATCCCTTGCGCGGCACCTTCTACAGCGGCCGCCTGGAGCTGGGCATCGAAGGGCTGGAGGTGGAGAGCCGCTCGGTGGGGGTGAACTTCCGCAGCCCCACCCTGATCCAGCGCTACGTGGAGCCCTGGCTGGTGCCCATCTACAGCCTGCCCTGGGTCATCTGCACCGGTCCGCTGACCCTGCTGCTCCTGCTCATCGCTGTGGCTCGCATCCGGGGGCGAGGCCTGATGGACGAAGAGCCAGAGCCCACCGTGGTCCTGCCCCAGTTTGAGCCGGAAACTTTGCCGGTGCAGCCGGGGCTGGAGAGCGCCTTCACCGGCCTGGGTGGCCAGGAGGGCGAGGAGGACCAGAGCTGGAGCAGCGAGTGGGGAGGCGTCTGGGATCTCCCCGGCCAGACCTCCGAGTCCGCGCCCCCTTCCCCAGGAGAGAGTGGGGAGGAGAACCCCTGGGAGTCGGGCTGGTAGACCACCCCCGCCCCCGGTAGACCCGAGCCATTCCCAGCGCCGCTCATCCTGGCCACACCGCACCCCAGGCGCCCCGTTTTTTCACGCATTGCACACAGGACGGATCCATGAACCAGAACGGCAACCTCCTTCGAGGCGAAAAACCCACCATCTACCCCACCATGGTGATCGGCGTGGGGGGCATGGGCACCAACGTGGTCCGAGCCGCCAAGCGCCGCTTCCGCAAGGTGTGGGGCAGCGAGGACCTGCCCGGCATGATCCAGCTGCTGGCCCTGGACACGGAGCCCCTGGTGAACCGGCTGGACCAGGAGCCCCTCTACGCGGACGAGTTTGCCTACATGGGCAAGTTCGATGCCACCCGGCTGGTGGCCAACCTGGATCACCACCCGGAGATCGCCCGCTGGTGGGACTATCCGTCCATTCCTCTGGGCTACATCCACAACGGCGCCAAGCAGCTGCGGCCCATCGGACGCCTCTCCTTTTTCCGCAACTACGTCACCTTCAAGCGTCTGCTGGAGACCAAATACGCGGGCCTGGACAAGATCCGGGACATGGAGCTGGCCCAGAACCGGGGCTTTCCGGTCATGGGCAACTACCAGCTCATCTACATTGTGGGCAGCCTGTGCGGTGGCACCGGCGCCGGCATGTTCCTGGACGTGGTGCACCGGGTGCGGGCCCTGGCCCGGAGCAACGCCCGCATCGTGGGCATCTTCTTCCTGCCCGAGGTGCTGGAGGAGGAGATCACCAGCGACCTGCAGCGGCGGCGCATCCGGGCCAACGCCTATGCCGCCCTGAAGGAGCTGAACTATTTCCAGGAGACCCAACAGTTCCAGGAGCTCTATCCCAGCGAGCAGCGCCCCCTGCCCGACACCCCCTACGCGCCCTTCGATTTCATCTTCCTGGTGGGGCGGACCAACCGCAACGGCCACAGCCTCTCCCAGAAGTCCGACGCGGAGAACCTGGCCGCTCACCTGATCCAGCTCACGGCCATCAGCCACCTGAGCAGCGAGATCCTGGGCCTGGAGGTGAACGTGGTCCGGGAGCGCATGGCCGATCTGAGCAGCCCGGCCGGCCGGGTGGTGGGGGAGCGCCGGAAGGCCAAGACCGGCCACTACCTGGTCTACAGCAGCTTCGCCACCTCTGCCCTGGTGACGCCTGACGAGTCCCTGGTCAACTTCTGGGAGCGGGCCTTCGTGGCGGATCTGGTGCGCCGTTTCGCGGCCGGACCCATGCTCAACGACCCTCGCCGGCCCATGAGCGCCGCGGACCGGCAGCGGGTGCTGGCCATCTGGCAGGGCCTGCTCACCCAGATGCGCAGCCGCTACCTGGCCCTGGACAACGACCGCCTGGACGAGATCGTCACCGAGATCGAGGAGCGACGAGGGGCCTGGTTCAGCTTCCAGCAGATGGTGGAGGAGGCCCTGGCCCAGGCCATCCTGGAGACGGGCATCCGGGGCGGGCTGGCCCTCCTTGACCTGATCGGGCCCCAGAACCCTGCCGCCGCCCCCCTGGAATCCCTGCCCCGGCAGCGGCTCTTCCTCCTGGACAACCGGCCGGTCACCGAGGAGGATCGGCGACGTTGGCGCACCCTTCTGGCCCAGGAGGGCGGTCTGGCCGAGCAGATCAGCCAGCTGGCCGGCGGCCTGGGGGACCTGCTCCTCACCGCCTTCAGCCCTCGCCAGGCCCGGGAACGGCAGCGGGATCTCTCCCGGCGCAAGGCCCAGGCCCGGCTCTACCAGCGCCGGGATGCCGTGGACCGCATCCTGGTGGACGAGCTGGGGCGGCTGGCTCATCGGCTGCGGGAGGTCCTGCGCAGCCAGCTGAACAACGCGGCCACCGCGCTGGTGCGAGCCAACCAGGAGGCCACCCGCATGGCCGAGCGCATCGACCCCCGCATCCCCGACGGCACGGCCAGCACCAGCACCTACTACGAGCTGGAGACCGGCGCCATCGGCCGGGATTACCTGCAGCACTTCTACCGCCGGGCCGCTACCGCGGTGACCAACGACGACTGGTACATGCTCCTGGGCCAGCTCATCGACCGACTGCTCACCCAGGGCAATCCCCTCCCCGCGGACCAGATCTACAACATCCTGGCGGCAGGGGTGGCCAGCAACACCAGCCTGCTGGGCCGGGTGCGCAGCCTGGTGGACATCCGCCACGTGATCGGCGTCCAGCACGGGGAGGAGGCAGCCAGCGCCCGTCCCCTGCCCAACAACCGCATCCACCAGTGGCTGGACCGGCTCAACCCCTACATCCGCTGGGACTCGGATCGCTTCAGCTTCCACGACGCGGACCTGGAGCACATCCGCCTGGCGGCCACCCCGGCCAGCCGGGAGGAAGACGCCACCATGGCCCAGGCCATGGTCGGCCAGGAGGACATCAAGTGGGTGCCCACCGGGGACATCCACCGCCTGGATGCGGTCTGGATCGTCCATGGCCTGCCCATCACCCTGCTGGAGCGGCTGGACGAGTACCGGGCCCAGTACGAGAACGTCCACGATTTCCCGGTCAAGGAGGAGTTCCACCTCAATCCCGCCTGGGTCAACCTGCCGGAGATCACCACGGAGACGCCCTCCGCCCCGGTGAGCGGCAGCCAGTACCCGGACTGGGACACCACCCGGCGGCGCTCCTAGCCGTGGGGACCGGTGAGGGAGCGGGCCGGTCAGGCCAAGAGGAAAGACGCACTCCATGATCACCAGCACCACCCGTAGCCGCGCGGCCATCCTCTGCTTCGGCGGATGGGGCCTGCAGCTCATGCTCCATCTGGCTCCCCGGCTGCGCGCGGTCCAGGAACAGCGGCAGGCCCTGGAGGTGGCCGGCCCAGACCTGACCCGGGTCACCCGTTTCGCCACCCTCCTGCCCAATCCCCTCCTGGACCGGGGCGGACGAGTCCCCTTCCATCTGCGCATGCTCGCCCCGGGCACGCAGCTTCCGCCCTTCTATCTGGACAAACTGCTGGCCCAGCTGGGTGAAGGCGACCCGAACCCGGCGGCCCCCACCCCTTTGAC
>WGCB01000585.1 GCA_015494005.1 Caldilineaceae bacterium | reverse complement strand
TGCTACTCTTGATACAATGGTTCCCCGGGAAAAGTTACAGGGAGGCGTGGCTGCCGGGGAAGTGCCGGGTCCGGCAGGGGAAGGAGGAGGTGTGGGGACGGCGGAGGAAAGGATGGCCTTGATCGTGGGGACAGGCCAGCGGAACACTTGGATTTGGGCCGGGCGGCGGAACGGGCCCCAGGGGGCTATTCTCCCAGCCCCGCATTCCTAGCCCGGATGATGGCCTCGGCTCGATCCGCGACCTGGAGCTTGGCGAAGATGTTGGAGACATGGTTGCGCACGGTCTTCTCGCTGAGCACCAGCCGGTCGGCAATGGCCCGGTTGGTGAGCCCCTGGGCAATGAGGGTCAGCACCTCCCGCTCTCGCTCGGTCAACTCCGGGAAGGCGATCTGGGAAGGCTGGACAGGCGCGTGGGCAAAGTAGCGGATCATCCGGTCGGCGATGGCCGGGCTGAAGATGGCTTCGCCGCTGGCCACGGCTCGCACCGCGCGCAGGGTTTCCTCTCCTTCGGCTCCTTTCAGCAGATAGCCCCTGGCCCCTGCGCGCATGGCCACAAACACCGTGTCGTCGTCGAACATGGTGATGACCAGCACCGCGATGTCTGGATTCACGGAACGAATGCTTCGCGTGGCCTCAATGCCGTTGAGTTCCGGCATGTTCAGGTCCATGAGCACCACATCGGGCTGGAGTTCCCTGGCCATGTCCACGGCTTCCCGGCCGGTGGTCGCCTCACCCACCACTTCCATGTCCGGTTCGCCCTGGAGTAGCACGCGCAGGCCAAAACGAAACACGGGATGATCGTCGGCGATGAGGATGCGGATGCGAGAGCACGGATGATTCATGGAACCTCCACAATCGGTAATCGGGCCTGGACGAGCGCCCCGCCGGCCGGGCCGCTCCCCAGGCTGAAGCGCCCTCCCAGCTCAGCCACCCGCTCCTGCATGGAGCGCAG
Source organism: Caldilineaceae bacterium (assembly GCA_015494005.1). Lineage (GTDB taxonomy): Bacteria > Chloroflexota > Anaerolineae > Caldilineales > Caldilineaceae > S144-5. The sequence continues at coordinate 3,878 of WGCB01000585.1, read as the reverse complement.
CCCCACGCCCATGTACAGGTTGGCTGGCAAGCCCCGGCCGTCGTCCTCGATGGTCACGCAGAGGCCATCTTGCTCCAGCACCAAGGTGACGCGGCAGGTGCGAGCCTGGGCGTGGCGCACCACGTTGGTCATGCCTTCCTGGGCGATGCGGAAGGCGGCCACTTCCACGGCGGCGGGCAGAGGGGGCATGGGATCGGGTGCATGGATTACGATGTGCAGGCCGCTCTGGCTGTACCAGGCCGCGCTTTCCCGCAGGGCTGCGGTCAGGCCCAGGTCATCCAAGGCAGGCGGCCGCAGGTCGTGGACCAGACGACGGATCTCCCGCACCGCGTCCTGGGACTGGACCTTGAGCTCGTTCAGCAGGTCCGAAGCCCGGGCTGGGTTCGAGTCCATGAGCCGGGCAATGGCATCCATGGTCAGCGCCATGCTGGCCAGCTGGGGTCCCAGGCCATCGTGCAGGTCGCGACGCAGGCGACGGCGCTCTTCTTCCCGGGCCGTGACCAGGCGTTGGCGAGACCGACGCAGGGCCGCGGTGAGCTGGGCCGAGTGCACGGTTGCACCGGCCTGCCGGGCGATGTTCATCAGCAGCGTGGTCTCCCAAGCGTCGAAACTGGTCTCCGGGGGGCGAGGTGCAGCCAAGAGTTGCCCCACCGTCTGGCCCTGGTCGACCAGGGAAAAGGGGATCGTGTTGGGGGTGGGCTGGCCGAATTCAGCGGCGGTCTCCAGCCCCTCTTCGGTCCGTAGAGCGATGGCCACGTAGGGCAGTTTCAGGGTTCGGGCCACGGTCTCCGCGAGGGTGTGCATCGTCTCCTCGGGCGAGGCCGCGGCCTCCAGGCGCTGTCCCAGCTGGGAGAACACTTCCATGGGTGCATCCCGTTGGCCGTAAAGGAGCCGGTTGACGGTCTGTTGCAGGCGAACGCGCAGCGGGTTGAAAAGGATGGCGACCACGCCTGTGGCCAGGATGGCCACTATCCAGTTGCTGCGGGACTGGATAAACAGGCTGGCTGCGCCCACGACGACCACATACAACCCCAAAATCAGGGCCACCAGCGCGCCGTAAACCAGAGTGCGGTTGATGATGATGTCGATGTCATAGAGCCGATAGCGCAGGATAGCGATGGCAATGGCGACCGGTGGCGAGAGGGCCATGGCCACCAGGACGATGCCAGCCAGCCTCCCGGGCACAAACCCCACCGTTCCGGCAAAGGAGGCAAGCACCGAGGCGAAGACGAGCCATTTGAGCTGTTGCCGCACGACCTGGTCCTGGGTGCGGCGGTAGCGCAGGAGCAAGGAACCTGCCGCGGCCAGCATCAGGAACATGCCGATCAGGGGGATCGTCTTCCTTGGGTCGAAATCGGTGATGATCCAGTCAGGCAAGACTTTCAGGCCGAAGGGGTTGGGCACATCCCCGTTGTTGGGCAGGGGGCCGGGATAGATGATCATCCAGATCGAACTCAATGCCATCCAGATCGCGCCTAGCCAGGCCACAATGCGCCAGCGAGGAGAGAGAAAACGGCCGTTGGGGAAGAGCAGGGGAATGAAGATGGCAAGCAACGCGTAGCCAACGACCCACCACCAGTTGAACAGCCCGGCGATGATGACGCCCAAATCGTAGAGACGGGGCTGAATGTATTTCGCGAACAGCGCGAATTCCTCGCTGAAGCCCGTCAGCGAGGCGCTAAATCCCGCCAGCAACAGCATCCAGCCGACGGGATGACGGGGGTAACGCCGGGTGATGAGCATGCCGTTGGCGCCCGCGACAATACCCATCAGCGACTGAAAGCCCCAGAATCCCCAACGGTCCGACTTGGGGACATCGCGATTGAGGAAAAGCAGGAACAACCCGATCAGCGCGATGATCAGCGTCACCATGCCGAAGGCCATCGGAGCCCATGCGGGCACGCGGGCGTTGAACGGACTGGTGACGTTATTGTGGTCGATGGCTCTGTCCGGTCGCTTCTCCTGTGGTTCCTGAATCGTCCATTGAGCTTGGTTGGTCATGGCAGGAGCATTATAGCCCATCTGGTGAAAGCTAACCAGCCATTTTGTTTCGGACCTCCTTCTTCTCCACTCCCCGTACGAACAGGATGCCCGAGCCGATGATGATGAGGTGCAGCGCGGTGAAGCCGAGCATGAAAACGGGATTGTACCCTCGCCAGATCATGTACATGTCATCGAAGATGCCGCGCACCAACTCCAGCCAGACGATGAGCCAGACCAGGTTAAGATTGCGCTGCGGAGCCCTGGACGCGTAGAGCAGGAAACCGCCGACGACCATCATCTCCAGCCCGAACATGAAGGTGTAATCCAATATGGCCCGATAGGCCGCGCCGCCAATGGGCGCGTCGAAGTTGGGGATCATGAGAGGGAGTCGGGCCGCGTTGAGCGCGGGGATGAACCCTATGCCCAGCAGAATGTAGATAACGCCGACAATGCGGAACCACCAGGTGAGTTTTTTCACGATCGTCTCCTTCCAAAGGAGCCCACATCAACGGCGATTGTGCCAGTCCGTAGCTGACGTGGGAACGAGACTACCCGACGGACTGTTCGGAGTAGAAAGGCCAAATGTTCAGTAATCGAGCAAATACCACTTCCCGTTCCGCTTGATCAGCCGCATGGTCTCTTCCTGATCGCCATTCGGGCCAAACAGGAAGGGAACCTCAGCCGTGTTTCCATCCACACTGATGACGGCTTCACCGTTGAGCTTGCCCGATCTGAAATACTCGACAAAAGAGGTTCGGAAGAAGCCATCTGCGGCTTCGGCCAAGTCACAGATCCTCTGAGTATCAAGGTTGTTTTCCCCCAGCGGATCACACAAAAAGGCCAGGACAGTGAAGTCTCCTGTTCGAGCTGCTTCGAACACGGCCTTCAAGGTGCCTTCCGGCGTGGACAGAGCCGCTTGAACCGCCTCGGGAGGCCAAGGATGCACTACGATGGAGTCCGTTGCAGCCTGGGCCAATGGCAGATATTCGTCCGCACCTGCGAGGGTTGCCCCCGAGATGAACAACCCTATTCGCACGCCGTTGACGACTACAGTGATGGCACCTTGGAGCGTCCCCGAGGCACTGCTGGCCTCGAACCTCTGGCTGGCAAACCTCATGCCGTCTCGCTCGCCGATCGAGCGTTCACCGACGGGCTTGAAAGGCGCCAGCACGCTTTCCATGACGTCGTCGAGCATGCGTTCCGGATCCCCTGAAAGCCGGGCGGATACACTGATGACGTCCAGCTCCAGACCGACTTCGCCGGCGAGGAAGCCGACCGGCGGACTGTAGTCTTCCTCCTCCATGACCTTTACAAGCTCTTCTTGATCGGAGACGATCGTGATCTGAACGCGGTCGGTCTTCTCAGTTGCATCCAAGGTCCACTCCGGCGGGTATTGCAGGCTCATGTGTCCGTAAGAGTCTGCAAAGGTCTTGAAATTGGCGGTGATGTCTGGCGTGGGAGTCGGTGCAGGCGTGTTTGTGGGAGGCAGCGATGTAGGCGATGGCGCCGGCGCGTTCGTAGAGGACGAGGATGTCGGGGATGGTCCCGGCAGCGACGCGGCGGGCGCGGTCGTGCCGCAGGCTGTCAATACCAGCGGCACCAGCATGCACAATATGGCGGTGAGCAAGAGCGCCCCTAACCCCATGGGCTGTCGTTGTGCTTTCATGCGGCCCTCCCTTTCAGCCAACTCGCCACGTCCAGCATGTCGGGGCATACGGCCCTGGAGGCTTCCCTGATTGCATCAAGTCCTTGCGGTCCCAGGTCGGCGATCCAATCGAGCATCCATCGCCACATGACGATCAGCTCATCCCCGGCCATCTTGCGAAAGAGCCACACCGGTAATGGAACCCGGAACGGCTTTTTCCCGGTGACGGCTTGAAAGATCTCCCAGCATT
>WGCB01000584.1 GCA_015494005.1 Caldilineaceae bacterium | reverse complement strand
TCTTCACTCCTTCGTCCCATTTGGGAGCCAGAGGGCGTCGTAGCGGGGAGCGACCCGGGGCCAGGAGAAGTGCTCCCGGACGTGGGTCCGCAGGGAGGGAGGCGCGGGGCGAGGCTGGCGGAGGCGCTGCCGGGCCTTGCGGAAGAGATCCTCTTCGTTCGCGTAGAGGCAGGCGGGATGCAGCTCCGGGGGGATGAGCTCCGGGTAGCTGAGCCGGTTGGGCAACAGGGGAAAGGCCCCGGCGTAGATGGCCTCCAGCACGCTGATGCCGAAGAACTCGTGGGCCGCGGTGCTGATGACCAGGTCCGCCTGTGCCAGGAGAGCCTGGTAGGCCTGCCGGTCCGGGAGGAAGCCCCAGTGGACAATGCGCGGGGCCAGGCGCTCCCGGGCCTCTTCGAACTCCTGGGGGACGTTGCGGAAGTTCTCCCCAGCCACGGCCAGGCGGAAGGGCAGCCCCGCCTCCTCCAGGCGGTAGAGCAGCTGGAAGAAACGGTCCGGCCGCTTGTCGTACTCCCAGCGCTGGTTCCAGAGGATCAGGGGCGGCTCCTGGCGGGGCGACGTGGGGGCCTCGGGCGCGGGAGGGCAGTCGATCCCCACAGGCAGGACCTGGCTGCGGGCCGTCACCTGGGGGATGAGCTCCAGGTGGTTGTAGTCCGGGAAGTGCTTGAGCAGCCGGGGAAGCTCCTGGAACCAGCTTTCCCGGTGGTAGCGGCTGTTGAAGAGCACCCGGTCCGCGGTCAGCTGGCTGAGCCAGTTGATGACCGCGTAGCCCAGGTCCGGTCGCTCCCCGGGCCGCCAGGGGTAGGTGAGCTGGTTCTCGTGCATGTAGAGGGCCACCGGCACGTCCGGGGGCAGATCCCGGCGCAGGAGGGCCAGCCAGGCAGGCAGGTTGACCATGTCCGTGGCCAGGATCCCATCCGGTGGGCCGTGCTGGGCCAGGAGGCCCCGGGCCTGGGCGGCCAGCTCCATGGCGCCGCCGTGCATGCGCCACTTCCAGAAGCGGCCGGCCATGGTCAAGAGGTGAATCTGGTGTCGGCTGTGCCGGGCGTAGCCCTCGGCCCAGGCCCGGTGGCTGCCGCTGTGGTAGGGTGAGAGCAACCAGATCTGCACGGGATCCTCCTTGCTTTCGCCCGGATCCAGCCCTGCCCGTTCCGCCGGATCCGGGGTTTCGCAGCACCGATTTTTTGCCAAACGATCAGGGAAATGACAGCTATTCGGAAAAAATTTTACTTTGCAGCCCCGGGGGGCTATGTTATAATCAGCAACAAATCGGATTTTGTCTAATCTGACTTTACCGAACTTTGCTCCACCGGGAGCTCCTCAACGCGACACCGGCCGAGCGACACGAGCAGAGCTTGCCGACACAATTGCCTCGCATTCTGTGAATCCCTGAAAGTTGCACCTGAATTCGCCGTGATCGGAAAAGGAAGCAGGATGGCCACCGAGCCATGGCTGCCTGCCTGGACCTGGGAGATAGACCAAAATGATAGCCGTCACCATTGACAGTGTACGCGTGAGCTTGATGTCCCAGCACCGCATCGTGGTGCTGCGAGAGCAGGATGGAGAACGGTACCTGCCCATCTGGATCGGCCCCTTCGAGGCCGACGCCATCACCATCCAGCTCCAGGAGATGGAGGTCTCCCGTCCCCTCACCCACGACCTGCTCAAGAACGTGATCGAGCTCCTGGGCGGGGAGGTGATCCGGGTGGTGATCAACGACCTGCAGAACGACACCTTCTACGCCCGCATCGTCCTCCAGAACGAGAGCGGCGAGACCATCGAGGTGGACAGCCGCCCCAGCGACGCCATCGCCCTGGCCGTGCGGGCGGACGCCCCCATCTATGTGGAGGACGAGGTGATGGACCGGGCTGGCATGGAGCCGGAAGAGGAGCTGGCCCTGGTCAAGGAAGAGGAGACGGAGGAGAATGAGGACGTCTTCGAGGAGGGCGAGGAGGATCTGGACGTCTTCCGAGACTTCATCGAAGGGCTGGACATCGACACCTAATGGGTTCCCGAGCCCAGCCTGGGTGAGCAGTTCCCAGCTTTCCTTGCATCGCGATGACCGGCGAGACCGTCCTGGACGGGTCTCGCCGTTTTTGCGCTGAAGCAGTTATCCCCCGGCCATCCCCAGGCCGTGCCCAGTTTTCTCCCAAGCACGTTTCTCGTCCCAGGAGCATCTGGGACCATCCGAAGGTGAGGCCATGGCAACCGACGAGCGCACCCCCTACCCATCCACGCCCAGCGAGCACGCCGACGAACTCTCCGTGGAGGAATACGCCGCCAAAGAATCCGCTGCAGAGGACCCCGCTTTGGAGGGGCCGCCCGGGGAATACACGGCCGAGGACCCCGGGGCCGGTCCGCTCACCGCCACCGACCCGGCCGCCGCGCCCTACGCTCCCAGGGGGTACACGCCCGGCGGGTACGCTCCCAGCCCCCAGCCCTTCACCCCACCGACCAAGAGCATTCCCTCCAACATCGAGGCGGAGCGGGCGGTGCTGGGCGCGCTGCTCATCGACCCGGACGCCATCATCAAGGTGGCCAACTTCCTGCGCCCGGAGGACTTCTACCGGGAGCGGCACAGCTGGATCTACGCCGCCCTCCTGGCCCTGCACGAGCGACGGGAGCCGGCGGACTTCGTCACCCTGGTGGACGAGCTGGAGCGCCAGGGCCTGCTGGAGGACGCCGGCGGGCCGGCCTACATCACGGAGCTGATCAACAGCACGCCCACGGCCATCTACGTGGACTACTACGCCCGGATCGTGGAGCGGACGGCCATCCTGCGCCGGCTCATCACCGCGGCGGGGAAGATCGCGGAGCTGGCCTACGACGAGAGCCAGGACGTGGACGACGTGGTGGATCGGGCGGAGCAGATCATCTTCGGGGTGAGCGAGAGCCGCATCCACCGGGATCTGACGCCGGTGAGCAGCATCATCACCGACGTGGTGGACCACATCGACTTCCTGGCCCGCAACCAGGACACCATCATGGGGGTGCCCACAGGCTTCACCCTGCTGGACAAGATGCTGGGAGGCTTCCAGAAGAGCGACCTGATCATCGTGGCTGGCCGGCCGGGCATGGGCAAGACCTCCCTGGGCCTGGCCGTGGCCCAGAACGCAGCCAAGCGCCACCAGGCCCGGGTGGCCATCTTCAGCCTGGAGATGAGCAACGAGCAGCTGGTCCAGCGCCTGCTCTCCATGGAGACGGGCATCAACAGCCACCGGCTGCGCATGGGGGACATCTACGAGGAGGAGTGGCCCATCCTCATGGAGGCGGCCAACACCCTGGCGGCCACCCACATCTTCATCGACGACACCCCCGCGGCCACGGTCATGGAGATCCGCACCAAGGCTCGGCGCCTCTACGCGGAGCACGGGCTGGACCTGATCCTCATCGACTACATGCAGCTCATGTCCGGGGGCAGCAGCCTGGGCCGGGGCGAGAACCGGCAGCAGGAGATCAGCTACATCAGCCGCTCCCTGAAGAGCCTGGCCCGGGAACTCAACGTGCCGGTGGTGGCCCTGAGCCAGCTGAGCCGGGCCGTGGAGAGCCGCTCGGACAAGCGCCCCATGCTCTCGGATCTGCGGGAGAGCGGTTCTATCGAGCAGGACGCAGACGTGGTATTATTTGTCTACCGGGAGGACTACTACATCGAGGACACGGATCGCCAGAACATCGCGGACATCATCGTGGCCAAGCACCGCCACGGCTCCACCGGCACGGTCAGCCTCTTCTTCCGCAAGGAGCTGACCCAGTTCCGGGACCTGGAGATCCGCCGGGAGGAGCTGGAGTACTGACGAGTGGGGAGTTGGAAACTGGGGAATAGGGAGGACCGAGGTCCCCAGCTGCCCAGCCACCTAGTCGCCCTCACCCCCTGGAGAGCGCCATGCCCAAGAAATTGCCCGGTTTCATCGGCTTCCCGGACAAGAAAATGAAGCCGGTGATCATCCCGGATTTCTTCTTCACAGACCTGCTGCCCCAGATCGACGACCTGGCCGAGCTGAAGCTCACGGTCTACTTCTTCTGGCTGCTCAACGAGCAGACCGGCGAGCTGCGCTACGTCCGGGGCCAGGACCTGCGCTCGGACGAGGTGCTGCTGGAGAGCCTGAACCTGGACAACGATCTGCGCACCCCGCTGGCCGCGCTGGAGGACGCCCTGGAGCGGGCCGTGGCCCGGAACACCCTCCTGCGCCTGGAGGTGGTCACCGGGGAGGGGGAGGAGGAGCTGGCCCAGGACTGGTACTTCCTGAACACGGTGAAGGGGCGCCAGGCCGTGGCCGCCATCCGCCAGGGTCGCCTGGCCGAGCTCCAGGCCGTCCTGCCTGAGGATGCCCGGCTCCAGGTGGAGCGGCCCAACATCTTCAAGCTCTACGAGCAGAACATCGGCCTGATGACCGAGCTCATCGCCGAGCAGCTCCGGGACATGGAGCGCACCTACCCGCCCGACTGGATCCACGAGGCCTTCGAGATCGCCGTCAGCCGCAACAAACGGGCCCTGCGCTACATCCAGGCCATTTTGAAACGCTGGGAGACCGAAGGGAAGGACGACGAGGATGGACGATCTGGCCAAGATTCTGCGCGACAACGAAAAAAGTATGTTCCCGACGAATACTCCGACATCATCCAGCGGTGAACCCGCCGGTGAACCCGGCAGTGAACCCAGCAGTACCCCCTCCGGCGAGCCCTCGAGGCCCAGCTCGCCCTCCAGCCACCCTGGCTTGGACGACCAGGGGGTCTGCCCCATCTGCGGAGGGGCAGGCTTCATCGTCCGGGATGTGCCGGTGGGCCACCCGGATTTCGGCAAGGCCATCCCCTGCCGCTGCAAGGAGCAGGAGCGCATCCTGCGCCGGGTGCTCACCCTCCAGTCCCTGAGCAACATGGCCACCCTGAGCCGGTTCAACTTCGAGAACTTCATCCCGGCCCCCTCCTGGCTGCCGGCTCAACAACAGCGGGTGCTGCAACAGGCCTACGACACCTGCCAGGAGTTCGCCCGGGAGCCCCAGGGGTGGCTGGTGCTCACCGGCACCTATGGCTGCGGCAAAACCCATCTGGCCGCGGCCATCGCCAATGCCCGGCTCAACTGGGGAGAGGCGGCCATCTTCGTGGTGGTGCCGGACCTGCTGGATCACCTGCGCTCCACCTTCGGGCCCCACAGCGACATCCGCTACGACGAGCTCTTCGAGCAGGTACGCTCGGCCAGCCTCCTGGTGCTGGACGACCTGGGCACCCAGAGCAGCACTCCCTGGGCCCAGGAGAAACTCTTCCAGCTCCTGAACCACCGCTACAACGCCCAGCTGCCCACAGTCATCACCACCAACCAGCGGCTGGAAGACCTGGATCAACGCCTGCGCAGCCGTCTCCTGGACATCAACCTGGTGCAGCGGATCCACATCAC
>WGCB01000583.1 GCA_015494005.1 Caldilineaceae bacterium | reverse complement strand
GTCGTCCAAGCGGAAACGGCTGCAGAGGTGCAGCGCCTGCTGCGCTCGGCAGACACGCCGTTCCATGTAGTCCTGGTGGATGACTTGTTAACACCTCAGCCAGGAGAGGCCCCAAGGGCCTTAGGGCTGGAACTGGCCGGGGAAATCCGCGTCGCCTGGCCGGAGGCCGCGGTCATCCTCTACACCGGCTGGAAATGGGATCGGGAGTGGGCTCGAAAGGCCTTGCGAACAGGCGTCTACCGGGTCCTGCGCAAGCCTCTCCCTTTAGAGGAACTGCAAGCCATTGTCGATCACCTGGCCGAGTATCAGCACTTGCGGGCACAGGCTGCAGAGAAAGAGATGCTGGATCAGTTGACGGAGCTCTCCCGTACCCTGTTTGGTCCTGGGGAAACCCTGTCCTTTGAGGACAAGGTGGGGGCTGTGTTGCGCCAGATCCAGGCCTTGGGCTTCGACCGGGTGCGCTTCTATCGCTTCGACCGGGAAAACAGGAAGCTGGTGGCCACGGCCCAGGTGGGTATGGACCCGAAACAGGCCAGGATCTTCCAAGAACTTCGTATTCCGGAGAACCAGGACCCTTATCTCCAGCGCCTGTTGCGCGAGCAGTCCATCGTGGTCTTCGACGCTCAGGATCGGCAGACCGCACAGCAGCAGCCTCCAGGTTTTGCCGAGACGGGCCTCTCCGATGTTCCCGAGTGGGCCTGTGTGCCCCTCTATCACGAGGGCGAGTTCGTGGGCAAGATTGTGCTGGACAACTACAACCAGCAGGCGCCCATCGAACGAAAGCTCCTGCAGCCCCTGGAATTGTTTAGCGCGCAGTTGGCCGCATTGTTGGCCTATGAGGAGATGTTGGAGCAGGCAACGCAGCGGGGCCAACTGTTGGATGCTCTGGACAAAGCCGCCAGGGAAATTCGCGCCGAGCGGGATCCGGAGCGCCTTCTGCATGAGATCATGCGGTGGGGAGCTCAGATCCTGGGCTGTCAGGCTGCGGCGCTGTGGGAGAACCGACCAGAATTGCACCAGGTCCGGTTGGTTGCGGTCTACGGCCTGGAAGGAATTGCACTGGGGGTGGAGTCTCCCCACGGGAAAGGGTTGGCCGGTGTGGTGGCCACAAGAGAAGAGACCGTTTCGGTGGACGATTACTCCACCTGGGAGCATGCCCATCCCCACTTCCAGGAGCAGCCCATCCATGGAACCCTGGGGGTGCCCATCCGGGATCCCCGGAAAGGTCAGGTGGAGCTGGTGTTGTGCCTCGGCTTCACCGATTCGGAACGCCGTTTCACAGCGCTTCAACAGGAGATCGCAGAGCGCTTTGCTCAGCAGGCCGGCATTGCTTGGAGCAAGGCCCGGTTGCTGGATCAGACCAGCCGCTACGGTGCCCGGGTGCAGCTCCTCAATGCCTTCCACCGTTACATCGAGATCTGCGAGGACGAGGAGCACATTCTCCACGCTCTAGGCACCTGCGTCACAGCCGGCTTCGGCCTCCGCTTCAATCGGGCCGCCGTGTTCCTCTATGACTCGCACAGCCATGTGTTGCGTGGCGTCCTGGGCATCGGGCATCTGACCCGGGAGGAAGCGGAGGAGCACTGGGAGCGGAGCAAGGGAGAGGGGCCTAATAATTTCAGCGAGTATCAGAAAACTGTGCGCACTTCTGAGCTCACCCGGGAGCCCTTTTCCGGACGCATCCAGGGCTTGGAGCTCTCTCTGGAGGGGGACACGGAGACGAATCCCCTGGCACGCGTCCTGGAAGAGCTACGTCCCGTGCGTTTCTCCCCTGCAGAGGCGTTTGACCGTCTGCCCAGGGATCTGGTGGACGCGTTCGAACCCACCACTGATCTGGCGCTGGTCCCCCTGATTGCTGGGAAGACGCGCTTGGGCCTCTTGGTTGCGGACAATAAGTTCACGGAATCCCCCATTACGGAGGAAACCCTCGCTGCGCTGGTCAACTTCGCCGACGCGGCGGCTCTCGTCTTGGACAATCTCCGGGCCCGCCGAGAGGCCGAAACAGCCGCCCGTCAGTTTGAGGCCTTCTTGGGTGGTCGAAAGACATCGAGCCGGGACGAGAAGCCGGAGCAACTCCTGGAGGAGATGCTGGATCATGTCCGACAAAGCCTGGAGGCGGACCGGGTCTTCCTGGTGCTCTACCACCCAAAACATGGTCCCTACTACGGGGTGGTGCGGCCCTGGCGAGATAGCAAGGAACCTCCCCCTTTGGACCAGGTGGTGCGGCCTCACGGTTTGACCCACGGAATCTTCCAAGCTGGCAAGGTGGAGGTGGTTCAATATCCAGAGTTACGAAGAAGAGATGGCCACCGGCCTCATCCCTATTTCGACGACATCGACACGGCCCTTGGCGTTCCCCTGGAATACCAGGGGCAGATGAGGGGTGTGCTCTGGATCCAGTACCAGGTGCGTCGTGAGATCAGCGAACGGGAAAGGCAGGTGGCCCAGCTCCTGGCCGATCAAGTGCTTACCGCGTATATCAACAGACGACGTGCCCACCGGGTCCAGCACATGCGCCAGGCCCTGGAGGAACTCAGCCGGGCGGACAGCCCCCGGAAGACCCTGCGCATCGTGGTGGACCACGCTCAGAAGTTGCTCCAGGCGGATTCCGTGGTTCTCTATGTCTATGACCAGGCCACGGATCAGTTCGATTACGCCCAGTCTGTCTACGTGGGCCTTATCCCGGAGGAATGGGAGCGTCTCCAGGGGGCCACGCCCGCGCTCGATATGGCAGCTCGACGCGTCCTGGAGAAAGGCAGGCTGGAAATTCCCGATATCAACCACACCCAGGCCCAGGAGGTGCTCGATCAGGCAACCCGCGACACCCTGGAACAGCTCCGTGTTCGTTCCTTCGTGGGGCTGGCCCTGCGAGGCCAGGGTGGATCCCTAGGTGTGCTTTACCTGAACCATTGCTCCTTTCGCCCCCTGGGACGTGCAGAGAGTGCGTGGCTGGAGTCCCTAGCGAGGCATGCGGCTGCAGCCCTGGAACGGGTGCGTTTGCTGGAACGCCTGCAGCAGGTGCGGGAGGCCAGCCGTCAGGTGGCCGAGCTGACCACCCGACAGGAGAAATTGGAGGATATTCTGGAGGCAGTGGTCCGGCAGGTCAAAGAGATCTTCCACGCCGACGCGGTGACCCTCTACCCTTACGAGGAGGAGTACGGCCGCCTCAGCGCAAAACCGATGGCCGTGGGTGTATGGTGCCTTGAGCGCATGTTGGAGGCCACGGTCGTCCAGCAGGACTCCATCGTATATGACGTGATGGAGAACCCTACTCCCCTGTGGTTGGACGACGTGACCCAGGACGAACGCTTTCGTGCCCGTCGTTTCACCGTGGAGGAGAAGATCCGCTCAGTGGCTGCCTTACCCCTGCGCATCCAGGACCGGCCCGTGGGGGTCCTTTTCGTCAACTACCGGAAATCTCATCGTTTCACAGCGGAGGAGCAGGAGGACATCCAGCTTCTCGCCCACCAGGCCGCGGTAGCCATCCGCGCCGCTCAGATGCGGGATCGGTTAGAGGAACGGGCACAGATGCTACACGATCTGGCCAAGGCCGCCCGGAGTATCAGCGCCACCTTCGATGTGCAGAAGATTCTGGAACTGACCGTGCAGACGGCCGTCCAGATCACCAGTGCCTATGGTCCCGATGCGGACATCGCGCTGGTGGCCCTGGAGGATGATCAAGAGCCGGAGACTCTGGTCTTCCGAG
>WGCB01000582.1 GCA_015494005.1 Caldilineaceae bacterium | reverse complement strand
CCCACTGCCAGGACGCCCCGCCCCACCTCTCCTCCCAGGCGTCCCACCCGCCAGGCCAGCAGGAGCAGCATCACCAGGGCGTGCGCGGCCTGTTTGGCCGTGTCCGCCCAGACCAGCCCCAGGTAGCTGAAGGGCCCCAGCAGGCTGAAGGCCACCAGCACGTAGACCCCCACGCTCAGCACCCCCACGGCGGAGGGGAGCAGGGTGTTGTTCCGGGCGTAGAAGGCGTAGTTCAGGGGGAAATCCACCGCCGCGAAGAGGGCGCCCACCAGGTAGATGCGCAGGGCCTGGGCCACCCGCACCGTGTCCGCCGGGGAGAAACGCCCCCGCTGGAAGAGCAGGCGCACGGCCGGCTCGGAGAGCAGCCAGAGGATCACCAGCAGGGGCACGATGAGCAGGAGCACCATGCGCAGCCCTCGGGCCAGGGTGTGGCGGTAGGCCACTTCTTCCCGGGCGGCGAACTGCTGGCTGAGGCGAGGGAGAGCGGCCAGGGAGATGGCCACGCTGATCAGGCCCAGGGGCAGCTGCTGGAGGGTGGTGGCGCTGCGCATCCAGGCGATGCTCTGCTCCAGGGTGCCGCTGGCCAGCCGCCGGTCCAGGACCACCTGAGCCTGGGCCACCACCAGCCCCGCCGCGATGGGCAGGTAGAGGCGGAAGATGCGCCGCAGGGCCGGGTGGCTCCACTGGAGGGTGAAGCCCAGGCCAGCCCGGCGCACGTCCCAGGCCATAAGCGCGAACTGGGCGAAGCTGCCCAGGAGCACCCCCACCACCAGGCTGGTCACGTCCAGGCGGCCGGCCAGGAGCAGCGCGGCCAGGATGATGCCCAGGTTGTAGACGGCGGTGGCGATGGCTGGGAAGGTGAAGCGGTGCAGGGCGTAGAGGATGGCCGTGAGCAGCCCGGCCATGCCGAAGAACCAGACCGCGGGCAGCACCAGGCGGATCATGCGCACGGTCAGGGGCACCAGCTCTGGATTCAGCTCCTGGAAGCCGCCGGCCATGAGCCAGGCCACCTGGGGCGCGGCCAGCTCCAGGAGCAGGACCATCCCGGCCAGGGAGGCGCCCAGCAGGCTGATCAGGGCCCCCACCAGCCGGATCAGCTCGGCCCGACGCTGGGGGCGGGCGTAGTCGCTCAGCACCGGCACCAGGGAGGCGCTCAGCATGCCGCCGATGAGCAGGTCGTAGAGCATGGTGGGCACCTGGCTGGCCACCGCGAAGGCGCTCACAGCGCCAGTCTGGCCGAAGAAGGAGGCAATGACCATCTCCCGCACCAGCCCCAGGGCCCGGCTGGCCACGTTGCCCAGGGAGATGAGACCGGCGCTGCGGGCCAGCCCTCGGGCAGCCTGGGTCGGGGCAGTGGACGTTTCCAGTTCGGCGGGGTTTTCAGCAGGCAGTTCGCTGGGGATCTGGCTGGACATGGAGGGCATTATAGCACGCCTGGGCCCTGGAGGCGACGCCGGGCAGGGGCGGTCTGGCGGGCTCGAGCCCCGCAGAGGGAGACGCGAAAAGCTGCCAGGCTTCGGCGAACCTGGCAGCTTTGTTGAGCAGCGTGCTTGTCAGGCCGGGTGCTCTGGATCGGAGCCCGGCGCCTGGATCAAGCGGTCTCCATCAACCGGCAGAGCTCCACCGGCGCTTCCCGGGGATCCACATGGACGCCGGGGTAGCCCTCCGCCTCCATGTCGGCCAGGAAGCGCTCCGTCTGCATGGCCGCGGACGTGCCCTGGCCCACGCTGGTGGCCACCTGCTTGAAGACCTTGTCCATGATCTCCCCAGCCGCGAAGACGCCAGGCACGTTGGTGCGCATCTTGCGGTCCACGATCAGGTGACCGTCCTCGTCCATGTCCAGCTTGCCCACGAAGAGGTCGTTGTTGGGGATGTGGCCGATGAAGATGAAGACCCCGTCGGTCTTCAGCTCGCCCTCCTCCCCGGTCACCGTGTTGCGGGTGGAGACGCTGGCCACCTTGCCATCCTCGCCCGGGTTGATGGCCGTGACCACCGTGTTCCAGACGAACTCGATCTTGGGGTTGGCGAAGGCCCGCTCCTGCAGGATCTTGCTGGCCCGCAGCTTGTCCCGGCGGTGGACGATGCGCACCCGCTTGGCGAACTTGGTGAGGAAGAGCCCTTCCTCCAGCGCGCTGTCGCCGCCGCCCACCACGATGACCTCCTGGTCCCGGAAGAAGAAGCCATCACAGGTGGCGCAGTAGCTCACGCCCCGGCCGGTGAGCTCCTTCTCGCCGGGCACCTCCAGGTAGCGGGGACGGGCCCCGGTGCACAGGATCAGGGACTTGGTCGCGTACTCCTTCCCGGAGGCGGTGCGCACCAGGAAGGGATGTTGGTCCAGGACCAGCTCGGTCACATGGTCGTATTCCACCTGGGTCCCGAACTTCTCGGCCTGCTCCTTCATCTTCTCCACCAGCTCCGGGCCGCTGATGCCCTCAGGAAACCCAGGGTAGTTCTCGATCTCGTAGGTGAGGCTGACCTGGCCGCCGTAGTCATTGCCGGTCAGCAGCAGCGGGTTCAAGGTCGCCCGGGCGGCGTAGAGGCCAGCAGTCAGGCCGGCAGGGCCGCTACCGATGATGATCACGTTCTCCACGTCCGGGCGCCCCTCATTGACAGGCTCTTCGCTTCCGCTCGCGCTCACGTTGAATTGCAGGTCCATTGTCCCGTCTCCTTTGATGCCTAGGGTATTTGATAGCTGGTAAAATGCCTCGGTTTCGTCGTGCCGGCTCCCGTGGAGCCCAAAAGCTTAGATGCAGCTGCCGGGGAATCCGTTACCCACCGGTTCGCCCGGAAATTATACGCTCCCCAGTGTACCAGGTCAATCTTTTCTGACGTGTAGGCCTGGATACACCCTGACGATCTGCGCATCGACCGCAGATGTGCCACCGCTCGGCCAGCCTCTCCGGCCCTTCAACCCAGCTCGCCCAGGGCCTCCAGGACGATGGCCACGCTGGCCAGGGCCGCGGTCTCCGCCCGCAGGGTGCGCGGCCCCAGGGAGACCCACTGCCAGCCCTGGGAGCGGGCCAGCTCCGCCTCCTGCTGGTGGATGCCCCCCTCCGGCCCCACCAGCAGGGCCAGCCGGGAGGGTCTCGGGTTCAGGGTCCGCACTGCCGCCCCCAGCCCCAGGGCGTCGCTTTGGCTCGCCGCGGCCTCCCAGGGCAGGAAGCGAGGACCCTCCGCCCATGCCACCGCCCGGGACCAGCTCACCGGATCCGCCAGCTGGGGCAGGCGGGCCCGACCGCACTGCTCCGCCGCCTCCCGGATGATGGTGCGCCAGCGGGGGAATTTCTTCACCAGGGCCGCAGCCGGGCGCACCACGCTGCGCTGGCTGATCACCGGCACGAAGCGGGTCACCCCCAGCTCCGTGCCCTTCTGCAGCACCCACTCGAATTTCTCCCGCTTCAGGCTGCACTGGAAGAGCACCAGCTCCATCCGAGGCTCGCCGGAGGCCGGCTGGCGGGCCAGGACCCGCCCCCTGGCCTGGCGAGGCCCCACCCGCTCCAGCTCCGTGGGAAAGGCCTGGCCTCGGCCGTCCAATAGGAGGATGCGATCCCCAGGGCCCAGGCGCAGGACCGCGTGGAGCTGGTGGGCGAAGCGATCCAGGGCCACCGGCTCGCCCACGGCCAGGGGAGCGTCGGTCAGGAAGAAACGGTGCATGGCCTAGTCGCCCCCCTGCGCGCGGACCAGGACCAGGGCCACCCAGTCCTCCTCCTGGCGCTGCTCCACCAGCTCCAGACCGCGCCGCTGAGCCGC
>WGCB01000581.1 GCA_015494005.1 Caldilineaceae bacterium | reverse complement strand
CACCACGCGGAGGTCATCGAGCGGCCGGACGGCGCCCTCAACCCAGCGGATCCCCAGGACATGCGCAACATGGGTGGCCTGCTCCAGCGCATGCCCCGCACGGCCTGGACCTTCATCATCGGCGGTCTGGCCCTGAGCGGATTCCCCATCGTCACCGCTGGTTTCTGGTCCAAGGACGAGATCCTGTCCAGCGCTTGGGGCAGCGGCCACACCGTGGTCTTCTGGACCCTGGCCCTGGCCGCCTTCCTGACGGCCTTCTACACCATGCGCCAGATCGGTCTCACCTTCCTGGGCAAACCCCGGAGCGACGGCGCCGCCCATGCCCCGGAGAGCGACCCCAGCATGACCGTGCCCCTGCTGCTCATTAGCGTCTTTGCGGTGGGCGCCGGCTGGGTGGGCATCCCGGAACATTTCCCTGGACTGGGCGGCATCATCCCCAACTGGATCGAGCACTTCCTGGAGCCCTACGCGGAGCACCTGCACTTTGAGCTCTTCGTGCCCGAGTTCAGCTGGACGCCCCTGACCGTCTCCCTGGTGGTGGCGCTGGGAGGCCTGGCCGTGGGCTATCTCGTCTACGGCCAGGGGTTGCGGGAAGGGCAGATCGATCCCCTGCGCAAGCTCCTGGGGCCCATCTGGGTGCTCTGGTACCACAAGTACTACGTGGACGAGTTCTACCGAGACACGGTGGTGGCCTTCGTGCCTGCCTTCGCCCTCTTCCTGTTCAAGTTCGACAAAGACTGGGTCATCGACTGGATCGTCAACTGGGTGGGCCGCCTGGGCGTGATCCTGGCCGGGATCATCAGCGCCATCGATGCCATTGTGGTGGACGGGCTGGTCAACGGCGTGGGCTGGGTCACGGACCAGATGGGCAGCGTGGTGCGCCTGCTCCAGGAGGGGCGCGTGCAGGCATACCTGGTCTTCGCCATGATCGTGCTCTCCATCTGGCTGCTCCTGAACGTGCTGCCCTTGATTCTCACGTTGGTGTAGGCTCGAGCTGCCGCAAGGCGTCTAGCAGGCCTCGGTCCTCGAACCGAGTTCATTCACATATCCTGGCCGGAATGGCCACTGGGACACAAACCGTTTTTCACAGACAAGCACTCCATCAGAAAAGACTGGGCTTGGCCTTGAGGAGGAGAATTTATGGAGTCTTTTGACCAGCTTGTGCTGACCATCATCCTGTTCTGGCCCCTGCTTGCCAGCATCTTCGTTCTGCTGGCCGGGGACAACGAGAAGCTCATCAAGACTGGCTCCTGGGTGCTCAGCCTGCTGCCCCTGGCCCTGAGCATTTACCTGCTCTTCGGCTACGATTTCGCGGCGGGGGGCATGCAGTTCGACACGGGACGCATCGACTGGATCCCTCAGCTCAATGCTGGTTACCATCTGGGCGTGGACGGGCTGAGCGTGCCCCTGGTCTTCCTGACCACCCTGCTCTCCACCCTGAGCCTCTACTACAGCACCGGCGTCATCCGCACCCGGGTGAAGGAATACTTCTTCCTCTTCCACCTCCTGCAGATGAGCATGCTGGGCGTCTTCATGGCCCTGGACTACGTGCTCTTCTACGTCTTCTGGGAGATCAGCCTGGTGCCCATGTACTTCCTCATCGGCATCTGGGGCGGGGAAAACCGCAACTACGCCGCCATCAAGTTCTTTATCTACACCTTGGTGGGCTCGGTGGCCATGCTCCTGGCCATCTTGGGGACCTTCCTGGCCACTGGCACCTTTGACATCCTGGAGGCCGCCGCGGCCCAGCCCTTCGCCGGGAACCTGACCCTGGCCAGCCTGGCCTTCTGGGGCTTCTTCCTGGGCTTCGCCTTCAAGGTGCCCAGCTTCCCCTTCCACACCTGGCTGCCCGATGCCCACACGGAAGCTCCCACCGCCGGTAGCGTCATCCTGGCCGGCGTGCTGCTGAAGTTGGGCGCCTACGGTCTCCTGCGCATCATGCTGCCCACCTTCCCGGAGGCCGCGGTCTACTGGGCTCCCTGGCTCATGGCCCTGGGCGCCATCGCCATCGTCTACGGGGCCTTCGTCTGCGTGGCCCAGATGGACCTGAAGCGGCTCATCGCCTACAGCTCGGTGAGCCACATGGGCTACGTGGTCCTGGGGATCGGCGCAGCGGCCAGCGTGTTGACGCCGGAGGGGCTGCAGCGGGTGGCCGACCTCCTCAACCTGGCGCCCGAGGCAGTGCAGGACAGCGCAGCCATAGCCATCAACGGGGCCACCCTGCAGATGTTCAACCACGGCATCATCACCGGCGCCCTCTTCTTCCTGGTGGGCATCATCTACGAGCGGGCCCACACCCGCCGCCTGGATGCCTTCGGCGGCCTGGGAGCCAAGACGCCCTACTACTACGGGCTGATGATGGTGGCCGGCTTCGCCAGCCTGGGCCTGCCCGGCCTGGCCGGCTTCTGGGCCGAGTTCTTCACCTTCCGAGGCGCCTTCGGCATCGCCCCTTACTGGGCCGCCTTCGGCACCATCGGCATCATCATCACCGCGGTCTACATCCTGTGGCGCATCATCCAGAACGTCTTCCTGGGCAAGTACGACCCCAACCGCCACACCCACTGGACCACGGTGGACGGCAAGCCGGTGGACGGCCCCACGGATGTGGTCTTCTTCGAGAAGGTGACCCTCTGGCCCCTGATCGCCGGGATGATCCTTATCGGCATCTACCCCACACCGCTGGTTCGTTACTTCAACCACTCCGCCAGAGAGCTGCTGGCGTTCATCCAGAACCTGACATAGGACGAGGGGGGCAGTTTTGAACGATCTGGCACTGCTTGTACCTGAGCTCATACTGTTCGTGGGGGCGCTCCTCGTCTTCTCCATCGATGTGGCCTTCGCCAAGGACGAGGAGTCGGGCCTGAGCCACGCGGTGTTGACCGTGCTCTTCCTGCTGGCCGCGCTGATCGCCGTGATCCTGTTGCAGCGCCCGGCGGAACCCCAGGTGGCCTTCACGCTGCTGCGCGTGGATGTCTTTGCCGCCTTCATCAAGATCACGATCTACACCGGGATGATCCTCATCGCCATCGCCAGCCACAGCTACATGAGCAAGCGCACCCGCAACCGGGGCGAGTTCTGGACCTTCTTCCTCATGGTTTCTGTGGCCATGAGCATCCTGGCCGGGGCCAGCAACCTGCTGCTCATCTACGTGACCATCGAGTTCCTCTCCATCACCAGCTACATGCTGGCCGGTTTCCTGCGGGATGACGATCGCAGCAACGAGGCGGGCCTGAAGTATTTCCTCTACGGCTCTGTGGCCTCGGCGGTCATGCTCTACGGCATCAGCCTCCTCTACGGCGCCACCGGCTCCCTGGATCTGGAGGGGATCGCCCAGGCCCTGGCCGCCAATGCCGAGACGGTGGGCATCGTGGTGCTGCCGGCCACGCTCCTGACCCTGGCTGGGCTGGCCTTCAAGGCAAGCCTGGCTCCTTTCTACCAGTGGGCGCCGGACACCTACGATGGCTCCCCCACCCCGGTGGCCACCTACCTGTCCACTGCCTCCAAGGCGGCGGCCTTCGCCGTCCTGGTACGGGTCTTCGTGGTGGCTCTGGGCTCCTTCCAGGTGGAGTGGGTGCCGATCCTGGCCGGGCTCAGCATCCTGACCATGACCATGGGCAACCTGGCTGCCCTGCGCCAGCGCAATGTGAAACGGCTCATGGCCTACAGCTCCGTGGCCCATGCCGGCTACATCCTCATGGGGCTGGCCGCGGTGGCCGCCACCGCGGAGAGCGGCATCGACGGCGTGAACGGCGTGCTCATCTACCTGTTCGCCTATCTCTTCACCAACGTGGGCGCCTTCCTCTCCATCATGACCATCGAGGAGCGGGTGGGCAGCCTGGACATCAGCGCCTACAACGGCCTGATTCGCCGGGCCCCAGGGCTGGCGGCCATGTTCACCCTGTTCCTCATCAGCCTGGCTGGCATCCCGGCCACCGGCGGCTTCCTGGGCAAGTTCTTCGTCTTCGGCGCGGCCATCCAGCACCAGTACTACTGGCTGGCCGCGGCTGGTCTGGTCAACGCCGCCATCGCCGCCTTCTACTATCTGCGCATTGTCCAGGCCATGTTCTTCCGCAAGATCGAGGCCGGGGAGGTCGCCCTGGAGGTGCCCATCCCCATGCAGATCAGCCTCACCATCTGCGCGCTGGCCACCCTCTGGATCGGCCTCTACCCCTCCGCTGTGCTGGACATGGCCAACACCGCTTCCCAGCAGATCTTTGCCGCCATGTTCTGAGCCCTGCCCGGCTCATCCGCATAGATGGAAACAAACGTCAAGGGCGCTCTCGTCCCTTGGCGTTTCTCTTTCACGCGAAGGCGCCCTATCCGTAGGGGAGCGTGCAGGGGAGCGTGGAGGGAAGCGGGAAGGAGAGGGAGCACGTTTTTGGCCCACCACAAATTTTGTGGACTTTTCTTGACGTTTCAACGCCTTGACGTATAATTTGGGTATTTGAGAGCGATACCATCCTCCCAGGTCTGGCCCCAGCGGAACGCCAGGCGCAAGCGGCTCACCGTGAAGGAGCTCACTCCATGACCACCAAGTGGCTATCCACCGCCGTCGGTTCCCTCGCCAGCCCTCGGCTGGTCGGATCCTTCGCCCCTCGGCTCCGCGGGCTACGTCCACTGCGCTCGGGCAGAGCGGTCCTGGCCCTGTTTCTCCTGCTCCTTCCGGTCCTGCCCCAGATGGTCCTGGCCCAGCAGGGGGTAGGGACGCTCAACGCCCCCTCGCCCAACGCGGTGATCGGCCTGGCCGTCTCCCCCGCGGACCCGGCCACGGTCCTGGCGGGGACCATCAACGCGCCGCAGCCGGCCCAGATCTACCGCAGCACCGACGGCGGCGTCACCTGGAAGATCACTGACGCGGCCCTGCCGGCCAACGTGAGCATCGCCGCCATCGTCTACGACCCCCAGAATCCTCGCACGGCCCTGGCCGCGGACGGCGGCTTCGGCTACGTCTTCCGCAGCGTCAACGACGGCCGCCGCTGGGACGAGGTCCCCGGCGTGCGGGATCTCCTCAGCGAGAACAGCGCCATCGGTCGCCTCTTCGCCACGGTGGAGCAGGGCAAGACGGTCTTCTACGCAGGGACCCGATTCGACGGCGTGCTGCGCAGCACCGACGGCGGCCTGACCTGGCAGAAGATCGCCAACGGTCTGGAAGGGGACGCTCTGCGGGTGCGGGCCTTCACGGCCAAGGACGGCATCCTCTACATCGGCACCCACGACGGCCTCTATCGTCTGCCCTCGGGCAGCCTGACCTGGGAGAAGGTCACCACCTTCCCGGACGGGGTCATCGTGCGGGGGTTGGAGATCCAGGACGGCGTCCTCTACGCGGGGACCTTCGGGGCCGGCATGTACGAGAGCCTGGACGGCGTCACCTGGAGCCCGTCCCCTGGCTTCCCGGCCAACACCCTCATCTACGACATCGCCAGCGCAGGCTACCGCATGGTGGCAGGCACGGACACGGGCCTGTGGAGCCAGTCGGAGAACGCCTGGGTGCAGGCCACGGTCAACGACCAGGCCTATGAAGGGGACGTCTACCGTCTGGCCGGCGCGCCCTCCCTCCAGGGGGTCGTCTACGCGGGGACGGCGGAGGACTGGGTCCTGCGCAGCATCGACGGCGGGCGCAGTTTCCTCTCCATCGACGCCATGTCTCCCCTGATCCCCGAGGAGGTGCCGCCGCCGCCCACACCCACGCCCACCGCCACGCCTACACCCACCAGCACCAACACGCCCACCGCCACGCCCACGGCCACGAACACGCCCACTCCCACGGCCACGCCCACCGCGACCAACACGCC
>WGCB01000580.1 GCA_015494005.1 Caldilineaceae bacterium | reverse complement strand
TCCCCACAGCCCAGGCCCTGGAGGTGCAGCCCATCGCCCAGCCGGCAGCGCCGAGCTTCCCGACCCGGGACAGGGCTCCCTGGCCGCTGCTGGGGTGGGGCGCGCTGCTGGGTGCGCTCTTCCTGGGGATCCTGGCGGGGCTGCTGCGGTGGACGAGCCGGTGACGAACACGTTGGCTCAACACGGTGAGAAAGCAGGGCACAAAAAAACCCGGAAGGTGACAGTGTCGGGGGAGAGCACTGTAACCTTCCGGGAGACGTGACGTCAGCTGCAACGAAAATGGCCTTGTGGTTTCGCCGACGAACTCTGGCGTCTTGTCACCCATTTAAACGCAGATCGGCCCCTTTTTAAAGCACCTTACTCTAGGCGATTTGGCCCAAATTCACACGAAATCTCATACCTTTTCCCGAAAAACCCCGCAGATCTCCTTACACAGTCGCGGATCCTGCAGAAAAAGCGAGCACCGTTTCCAGAGGGCAGAAACGGTGCTCACGTGGGGAGAAATTAGGGGAAATCGGGGCAGAAGGGGGTTATGGACAACCGGGCGCCGACGGGAGGGCGCCGGTGCCGCTAGCGTTCATGGCGGCCACAGGATCCACCACACCGTAGCCCAGGCACCCGTCCGGCGGAGCGGACTGCTGGGACGAGGCGTAGATGGCTGTCTGCACCTGGGCCGGCGGCGGCCAGGTGCCGGTGGCCGCTTTGTCCTTCTCCAGGCGCAGGGCCGCCTCCCCGCTGACCAGAGGCGTGGCAAAGGAGGTCCCCGCCCAGTAGGAGAAGCCCGTGGACGAGAGGCTGGTCCAGCTGACCAGGGCATCCGGGCAGTCGCCGGAGCAGTCCAGGACCACAGCCGGGGTGCAGGCGTCGCCGCCGTCCCCAGCTGGGGCGGCTACATCCCCCGCATTGGAGAAGCAGGAGCGCTCCTGGCCCGGCTTCACCCCCGCCACGCCGATGACCTCCGGATAGCCGGCCGGGTATTCGGACGCCACCACCTGGCTGCCATTGGAGCCGTTCCCCGCCGCGGCGACCACCACCGCGTCCAGGGCCCGAGCCACCTGCAAGGGAGCCAGGAGAGCCTCCACCGACTGCTCGTTGCTGGCCAGCCCTGCCGCGGCCAGGTCCTCGGGATGGACCACGCCCAGGCTCAGGTTGAGGACCGTCCCACCCAGGGAGCCACCCCGCTCGGCCAGGGTCTGCTGGATGAACTGGTTCAGCACCTGGCTCAGGGTGAAGAGATCCCCCCGGCCCTTCTCGTTCAGCACCCGGATCAGGTGCAGCTCGCTCTCCGGCGCCACCGCGTGGACCAAGCCCACCGCGAAGAGGCCGTGGTCCCGCACGTCCGCGTAGCCATCGGTGCCGGGCACATCCGGCGGCCCGGGGTTGGGGTGGGAGACCCGGAAGGGCACGCCCTGGTAGCTGCGCACCACGTTCCAGGTGCCATCCGGGACGTCCTCGAAGGGGGAGGTGTCGAAAACCGCCACCAGCACCCCCGCGCCAGTCTGGTTCAGGGCCGGGTCCCGGAAGTCACCCACGCCCAGCATCTGGAAGGCCCACTGCTGGGGGAAGATGGCCGGGTCCGCGGGCGCGGCTGGGCCGCCAGCCGGGCTGCCGCCGATGGAGAAGGGGCTGCCACCGATGGAGAAGGGCACCGGCCCGGTGATGTAGTTGGGATCCGCGGCCACGTCCAACACCTTCCCCGCCTCGTTCAGCTCACAGATCACCCGCTGCACCGGCGTCGCTCCCCTCACCTGGTAGAGCCGGCTCTCCAGAGACGCCCGGCTCTGGGGGTTGCGCAGGAAGCTCGGCCCGGTCTCCGGCAGAGACTCCACCTGGCCCAGGTAGCTCAGATCCACGGTCTCGCCCACCTGCTGGAGGCGCACCTGGGTCAGCGTGCCGACCGCTGCCAGCAGCCCTGGGAGCTTGTCCGCCGGGCCAGTGACCACGAACTGGTTGGGGATGAAGATGCGGCCGCTCTCGTTAACCTGGGCCATTTTCTCCTGATCCAGC
>WGCB01000579.1 GCA_015494005.1 Caldilineaceae bacterium | reverse complement strand
ATGGAGTATCGTATGATAGAGACGAAGGTTGGTGCTCATGCATGCCTCCTTGATACATGGTTTTCTTCACGTACTTCCAGTGTATCAGGTATGCGGCCCAACCTTCATCTTTTCATCAGGACTAAAGTGATGTGTAGCTAGGGACGAAAGACCGAAGAAGGGAATCGGGCAGTCAGGCGATCGGGGGCAGTGACGGTTCGTCCTCCGCCCGCCCACTCCTGGATTCCGGCTTCCTGTCTTCCATAGAAACATCATGACCGAATCTCAGCCCAGTGATGTCGAGGCCTTGACCGAAACGTCCCTCGACCCGGAAATCGAATCCAGCCAGGAGGCCCTGGACGCCGCCCCCTTCCAGGAGCAGGCGCCCGAGGATGATCCCATGGCCGCGCTGCGGGAGATCCTGCTGCGGGAGGAGCGCCGCCGCCACCAGGAGGAGATCCAGGCCCTGCAGGCGGAGATCTCCCGGCTGGAGGGGCAGCTGGCGGACCAGGACGCCCTGGTGGAGACCATCGCCCCGGTCCTGGGCACGGCCATCCAGCGCCAGATCCGGGAGTCCAAGGAGGAGATGATCGAGGCCCTCTATCCCATCATCGGTCAGCTGGTCATGCGGGCTGTGACCCAGGCCATGCGGGATCTGGCCCGTTCCATCGATGAGCGGCTGCGCACCACCTTCGACAAGGAGAGCCTGCTGCGCCGGTTCAAGGCCTGGATCACCGGGGTGCCCGAGGCGGAGCTGGCCCTGCGGGAGGCCCTGCCCTTCCAGGTGCAGGAGATCTTCCTGATCCACCAGCCCACCGGCCTGCTCCTCTGGCACGCCTCCGGGGAGCCGGAGGACATGGCCCGCTCGGAGCTGATCAGCGGCATGCTCACGGCCATCCAGGACTTCGCCACCCACGCTCTGGGGGACAAGAACGGCGAGGAGCGGCTGGGCGAACTCCAGTACCAGGAGCGGCTGATCCTCCTGGAGTTCGGCGCTCGGGTCTACGTGGCCGTGGTGGTGGAGGGGGTGCCGCCCCTGGATTTCCGCCCCACCCTGCGCCAGGCCCTCCTGGAGTTCGAGGCGGAGAACCGTTCGCTTCTGGCCAACTACCAGGGGAATCCATCCCCCCTGGCGGGCTCGGCCCAGGAGCATTTCCAGTCTTTCATCGGCCACCCCGCGCTTGCCCAGGAGCAGGCGCCGCCGGCCTAATCTCTGTGCAAAGGTGCCATCATGGCCTCATCCTTGCCCTCTGTCGTCACCATGAGCAGCAAAGTCTGCCTCCTGGGGGACTTCGCTGTGGGAAAAACCAGCCTGGTGCGCCGCTTTGTCTACGATCTGTTCGACGACAAGTACATCAGCACCATCGGCGTGAAGGTGAGCCGCAAGACCGTGGCGGTTCCCCAGGCCGACCGGGTGGTGGAGCTCTCTCTCATCCTGTGGGACCTGGCCGGGGGGGAGAAGTTCGACCCCATCCAGGCCACCTACATGCGGGGCGCGGCCGGCGCGGTCCTGGTCTGTGATGTGACCCGGGCCGAGACCCTGGACCGCCTGAACGCCTACGTGAGCGACCTGCAGCAGGTCAGCCCGGCCGCGGTCTTCGTCCTGGCCGCCAACAAGAGCGACCTGGAGCCCTGGGAGGTCTCCAAAGAACAGGTCGAGGCGTTTGCCGCCAGCATCGGCGCCACCTGCTTCTTCACCAGCGCCAAGACCGGCGACCAGGTGGAGGCCCTCTTCCGGGAGCTGGGCCGGGAGCTCGTGGAGAAGTTGAACGGGGAAAAGACGAACGGGAGTGCATCGTGAAGACCCGCATCGCGGACGCCATCCTGGGACGGGGCAAGCTGGCCTACGCCACGGTTGGCCCGGATCTGCGCCTGACCGAGATCCAGGGTGACCCCTTCCTCCTCTTCGGCAGCGAGGGGCTGACGCCCACCGCGCTTCTGGGCGCCTCCTTGACCCAGGTGGCCCCGGAGTTGGTGGGCAGCGAGCCCCAGATCCAGGAGGTGCTGGCTGGGGATGCTCCCGAATATCGCCTGGAGATGGTGAATCGGCAGCGCTCCGACGGCGCCATGGAGTACGTCTCCCTCTCCCTGTTGCCCCTCCCCGGGGACGAGGAGCGCCCTGGCGGGTTGCTCTACCTGGCGGAGAACGTGACCGAGCAGGGGCGATTGCGCCAGGAGCTCATGCAGCGCCTGAACGAGCTGCGGCTGCTCAAGCGGGCGCTGGATCAGCGCAACCTGGAGCTGCGGGCCGCCAACGCGGAGCTGCGGCTCATGAACGAGATCAAGGCCTCCTTCGTCTCCGTGGCCGCCCACGAGCTGCGCACCCCCCTCACCTCCATCTACGGCTATCTGGAGCTCTTCCTGGACGGGATCCTGGGGCCGGTGCCCGAGAAGCAGCAGGAGTACCTGGAGCGCATCTACAAGAGCGCCGGCTGGATGCTGGCCGCGGTGACCAACCTGCTGGACATGATCCGCATCGACTCGGACCGGGTGGAGCTGGTCCTCCAGCCCGCCTCCTTCCACGAGGTGCTGGAGAGCGCAGTGGAGCGCTTCGAGCCCCAGCTCCTGGCTCGGGAACAGCAGCTTCAGCTGAACGTGCCCGGGGATCTGCCCCAGATCCTCTGTGACGTGCTGCGGACTGCCCAGGTGTTGGGCCGGCTCCTCAGCTACGCCAGCACCGCTTCGCCCCAGGGCAAAACCATCCGCCTCTCTGCCGCCCTCACCGAGGACGGGAGCTTTCTCCGGGTCAGCGTGGCCGATGCGGCTGAGGAGGCCGCCGAGGGCCTTGCCCCCCCGCCAGAAGGCCGGTTCTCCCACAACAGCCAGACCGTCCAGGAGTCCACGGACACGGCCAGCCTGGGGCTCTACGTGGTCCGCTCCCT
>WGCB01000578.1 GCA_015494005.1 Caldilineaceae bacterium | reverse complement strand
GCCAGGGGCTGTAGGTCTTGCGGCAGAGCCAGTCGTAGGCCTCCCGCAGGCCGTCCACGGTGAAGTGTTTGGGGATGTAGGTGACATGGGCCGTGTCATAGTAGCGCCAGGGCACGTTGAGCAGCCGTCCTTCCTCGATGAGCATGCGCCGGAAGGGGGTCTCCGGGTAGGGGGTGAGCACGGTGATGCTCACGCCGTCCAGCTCGCTGGTGCGGATGAAATCCCACATGGCCTGGAAGGTCTCCGGCGTGTCCTCGTCGAAGCCCATGACGAAAAGGCCCACCACCCCGGTGCCGGTCTGGTGGATGGCCTTGATGGCCTCCCGGGTCATGTCCGCGGCCCCTTTAGCCTTGCCCCCCAGCTCCCGCCGGTTGCCGGGGTTGATGCTCTCGAAGCCGATGAAGTGCTTGTCCAGGTGGGCGGCCCGGCCATGCTCCAGGAGCTCCGGATACTTGGCCACGCTCATCTCCGACTGGCAGGTCCAGCCCTTCAGATCCAGGCGGGCCAGGGCGTCGAAGAGCTCCACCACGTAGTCCGGGTCCGTGGTGAAGTTCAGGCCGAAGTTGTCGTCGGTGAGGAAGAAGCGTTTGATGCGCCGGCGCTGGATCTCGTCCACCACCTCGTCCACCGGCCGCAGACGCATGCGCCGTCCACTGACCCGGATGGCCGTGCAGAAGGAGCAATTTCGGGGGCATCCTCGGGTGATCTCCAGGTAGGGGGTCCAGTAGTTGTTGTTCTCGTCCACCATCTGGATCACCCGGTCCGTGATGGGGGCGATGCCGGTCAGGTTGGCCCAGTTCTCGTCCTCGTAGACGGGTTTCAGCCCCTTCACCCCCTCCGCGGCGAAGTCCTGGATGGCCTGGGGCCAGGTGAAGTAGCCCTCTCCCACGAAGACGCTGTGGGCGAAGGTGCGGACGTGCTCCGGGCTCAGGGTGGCGTGGACGCCCCCCACCACCACGCCGGCCCCCTGGGCCATGGCCTGGCGGGCGATCTCCTCGGCCCGTTCGATGGTCAGGGTCATGCTGCTGATCCCCACCAGATCCCCCTCGCCCAGGGTGTCCAGGGGCAGGGGACGCAGGTTCTCGTCCCAGATCTCCACGGGGATCTCCTCGGGGACCAGGGAAGCCAGGCGCATGAGGGTGTAGGGCGAGGCCGGGGCCTTGCCGAAGACCCGGCCGTCTCGTTTTGGCTTGATCAACACCACACGTCGCATGGATACTCCTCCCAATCACCGCTACTGCGCTGCAAACCCGGGGGCGAGCCGCGTCCGGCTCTCGGAAACGCCCAGCCCCGCTTGGCTGAATGGTCGAAAAAGGGCGATGGCCGACCGCTCTGGCCGCCGATCGCCACGCCCTCCAACGGCGGAAAAACAAAGCCCCCGCCGGTCTCCTTCTGGGTAGTCCAATGCTATCACAGAAGGGGTGGGGGAACAAAAGCGGCTTCGAGTTTGTGGGAAATCTTCTAGAAAAATTGCCCGGCCCTCGACCTGGCTCAGCGGAGCAGGGCGAACCAGC
Organism: Caldilineaceae bacterium; assembly: GCA_015494005.1. Lineage (GTDB taxonomy): Bacteria > Chloroflexota > Anaerolineae > Caldilineales > Caldilineaceae > S144-5. The sequence goes on along the minus strand of WGCB01000578.1, from coordinate 1,185 downwards.
CCAGGGTGTAGCTGATGCCCACCAGGGCGCCCACGATCACCTCCACCGGGGTGTGGCCGATGAGCTCCTTGAGCTCCTCCTCGCTGACCGGCTGGCCAGAGAAGAGCTCCCGCACGATCTGGTTCAGGACCTTGGCCTGCTTGCCCGCGGCCTGGCGCACGCCCGAGGCGTCGTACATGACGATCACCGCGAAGACCACGGAGAGGGCGAAGAGGTCGCTCTGCAGGCCCCGGCGGTAGCCCACCGCGGTGGCCAGGCTGCTCACCATGGCCGAGTGGCTGCTGGGCATGCCCCCGGACCGGGCCAGGACCCGCAGGTCGAAGTCCCGCCAGCGGATCCACTCCCACAGGAACTTGAAGAGCTGGACGCCGAAGGCCGCGCTGAGAGGCAGCCAGAGGGTGTAGTTGGCCCAGATGCTCGATTCCGGAAGCCAGGATGCGTTCATGGGTGTGTTCCAGCCGTGACAGGCCCCTCCGCCCTACCTCTCCGCTGCTACTGCTCGCTCCATTCGGAGAAAGGGACGGCTCCGCCTTCCTCCTGCCACTGGCGCACCCGCAGCTCCGCCTCCGAGAGGCGCCGAGCGCAGTGGGTCGTCAGGAGCACGGCCGTCTCGTAGGTGGCCAGGGCCTCCTCCAGGGGCAGATCCTCCGCTTCCAGCCGGGTCAGGAGCGTCTCCAGCTGGGCATAGGCCTCCTCGTAGCTCAGGGCCTGGATGGCCTCGGGCGTGAGGAGGGGGCTTTCCGAGTCGGCAGGGCTTGCTTGAGGCATGGTTCCTCCTGTGACGAGATGCGAACCGCCGGGCTCCCACGAGCCCAAGCGCACCCCATTTTATATCACATTCCGGGGAGAGGGGGTAATTTGTTTCCGGTCCCGGGTGCAATTATAAGTTGTCAGGGAATCCCAGTGCTCAAGGAGAAGCTCTCCAGCGTTCGTGCTCTGACAGCCATATCTCTGACAACTCTTACTTGCACCCTCCGGTCCCGGGGTGTGTCCCGATGGTCTGGGCAGGCTCCCGGGGAGGGGCCGATGGCTGGCCGCATGCGTTTACAGGCGGGGTGGAGTGTGCTATCCTTCCCTGGCCCAGGCCCCCACCCCACAGAAGGAGGAAGCCCATGCCGAAACCAGAGCCCAGCCAGGCCCAAGCTAGCCACGATCCAGCCCGCCCCGTGGTGGTGATCCTGACGC
>WGCB01000577.1 GCA_015494005.1 Caldilineaceae bacterium | reverse complement strand
GCGGGTGGGGAGGGGCACACCGGCCTGGGCCAGGGCCTCCATGTCCCGCAGGACGGTGCGGCGGCTGACGCCCAGGGCCTGGGCCAGGGCCTGGTCCGTGGGCGCGGCCCCCTGGGACGCGGCCTCCCGCAGCAAGCGCTGGAGCACAAATCGCCGCCGGGCCCGGGCATCCCGGATGGCCTCGTCCTCCGGCCCGCACACGGTCCAGGTGACGGTCACCTGCTCCTGGGGGCCCAGGGCCCGGCCCAGGGGCGCATCCGCCCGAGCCAGGGTCACCTGCTGCTGGCGGACGACACCGGCAAAGCGGTCGTGGGCCGACACGATGGCCCGGTTCCGGGGCACGGCATGGAAGAACCGGGCCCGGACCTCGTGGTCCTGGATGGTCTGGGCCTGGCGTTGCAGCTCCTGGTAGGCCGCTGCCACCAGCTCCTGGGTCTCCTGGCTCCAGCCCAGCCCATCACAGAGCCGGGCCAGGGTCCAGAGCCAGAGCTGGGGCTCCTCGCCTCTGACCCAGTCCTGGCGGAAGGCCTGGAGGTTCTCCAGGGCCAGGGCAATGGCCTCGGACTCCTGGCCCTGGGCCAGCAGTGCCAGGGCCAGGGTGGCCTGGCAGACGAGAGCGTTGGGCCTGTCCTCCAAATGGGTCCAGTGGTCGATGGCCTGGCGCAGCAGGGGGATCGCCTGGTCATGCCGCCCCTGCTCCACCAACAGGATGGCCAGAGCCTGCAGGGTGAAGGCCTGGAAGAGAGGGCTGCCCAGCTCTTCCGCCTGGGCCACAGCCTCTTTCAGGACAGCCTTGGCCCGCTTTCCGTTGCCCTGCTCCCGCAGAATCCGCCCCAGGCTGTTGGTGGCGATGACCACGCCCAGGCGCTCCCCCACGGCCTGGAAGTGAGCCTGGGCATTGGCCGCGTGCTTCCGGGCCTGGGCGAAGTTGCCCAGCGCGTACTCCATGAGGCCCAGGGCCTGGGAGGCCACTCCCTCCCCCAGCCGGTAGCGGATCCGCTGCTGGGCTGCCAGGACCTCCGGGGCCAAGGCCTGCATCTTGTCCCAGGCCCCCGCGTTCTGGCAGGCGCTCAGCATGTTCAGCAGGGTGCGGGCCTCCCCCAGGAGATCCTGGCAGGCCCGCTGCACGGTCAGAGCCTCCTGGTAGCGGGCCAGGACCTGGTCCAAAGAAGCGCCAGCCTGGGCCGCGGCCCAGGCCAGGCCTTCCAGGGCTCGCCCCTCCTGGGGATGGCGTCCCAGCTTCCGGGCCAGGGCCAGGGCCTTCTTCAGGTGGGGCACGGCCTGCTGGGGCGTCTGGCGCAGGGCCAGGTCCCCCAGGATCAGCTGGATCTCCATCTCCTGCTCCCGATCCCGGAGGCGACGGGCCAGGCGCAGGGCCTGGGTCAGCTGCTGGTGGGCCAGCCCATGCTCGCCGGTGCGGGTGGCCCAGTTGCCCCGCTGCACCATGGCCCCCAGGATCAGCCGCTCGTCCTCCAGGCGGGTGGCCCAAGCCAGGGCCTCGTCCAGGGCCTGGGCCTGCCGCTCCCGGTGGCCCGTCACCTCGCAGACCCGGGCCAGATCCAGCAGGGTCTCCACTCGTTCCCGCGTGGCCTGGGGCGAAGACAGAGCCAGGGCCCGCTCCAGGGCTTCCTGGGCTTCGGGGAAGGCGAAACGGGCCATCTCGTAGCGGCCGGCCTGGGCGTAGATCTCCGCCGCTTCCTGCCCGGCTCCGGCCTGGTCCAGGTGGAAGGCCCGCAGGCGCAGCTGATCGTCCCGGGGCTCCTGGGCCAGGAGGGCGGCCGCCCGGGCGTGGATCCGCCGACGCTGTTCCGGAGGGATGGCCTGGTAGACGGCTTCCTGGACCAGCTTGTGGACGAAGCGATAGCCGTTGTCCTGGGGGCGCAGGAAGACCCGGGCGCTGAGCAGGGAGCCCATCTGGGCCAGGCGCTCGTTGGAGAGCTGGAGCAGATCCCGCCAGAGCCGGAAGCTGAAGCGATCCCCCAGGACCGCGGCCCCCTCCAGCGCGCTGCGGGCAGAGGGCGGCAGGCTCTGGACCCGCTTGGCCACGGTGGCCTGGTGCAGGGGCGCCCCCGCCTGGTGGTTCAGGAGCAGCTCCTGGAGCAGGAAGGGGCTGCCGCCGGTGACGCCGTGGATCTCCTCGGGGCGGGCCGCCACCTGGGCCGGGAGGAGCTGGGCCACCTCGGCCAGGGTGAGGGGCTCCAGGCGGATGGCCCGCAGGGGCGCCCGATGCTCCCAGGCCCGGAGCAGATCCAGGTGGGGGCTCGCCTCCAGGGCCGTGGGCCGGTAGGCCAGGACCAGGAGCAGACGCCGACCGCACAGCTGGTCGATCAGGCTGTCCAGCAGGCTCCACAGGCTGGGCTCGGCCCAGTGCATGTCGTCCAGGACCAGGACCTGGGGGGTGTAGTCGGCCAGGGTCAGGAGCAGCTCCACCAGGGCGTGGAAGACCCGCTCCCGGGCCAGCTCCCCGGGCAGGGCAGGCGGGGAGGCGCTGATGTTCCAGTCCGGGAAGAAGGTGGCCAGGATCCCTCGGCTCTCGTCCGGCAACATCTCGGCGGCGGGCACCGCGTAAGCCGACTCCAGGGCCGGGGAGAGGGCCTGGGTCAAGGGGGTGAAGGGGGTGGGCTCCGGGTAGGCGCTGGCCAGGCCCTGGAGCAGGGTGGCGCCCCGCCAGGCCGCGCTCTCGCCCAGGAATTCCAGGAAGCGGCTCTTGCCCATGCCCGCCTC
>WGCB01000576.1 GCA_015494005.1 Caldilineaceae bacterium | reverse complement strand
GGCCCAGGAACTGGATGTTGCCGTCCGGGAGGAAGGCGGCCAGGTCACCGGTGCGGTAGAGGCGGGAGGAGTAAGGAGTAAGGAGTGAGGAGTCGGGCGGGGCGGCCTGGTCCGCTTCGGACTTCCAACTTCCCAGGCCCAACTTCTCCGCGGACACGAATCGCTCTGCCGTCAGCTGGGGCCGGTTGAGGTAGCCTCGGGCCACGCCCACGCCGCCGATGTAGATCTCCCCGGGGATGCCGATGGGCACGGGCTGGCCGTGTTGGTCCAGGAGGTAGATCTGGGTGTTGGCCACCGGCTTCCCGATGGGCGTGGATCGATCCTGGGCCTGGTTCGGGTCCACCGGGTAGAGGGTGCAGCAGACAGTGGCTTCGGTGGGGCCGTAGCCGTTGAGGATCCGCAACCCGGGCAGGGCCTGGGCAATGGACGCCAGCAGCTCCTCTGGGATGGGCTCCACCCCCACCAGCAGCCGGCGCATGGCCAGGCTCCCCGGATTTTTCTCCAGCCAGGCCCAGAAATCGGCCAGCATGAAGGGGGGCAGGTAGACGCTTCGGGTGCGCTGATCCCGCAGCCACTCGGCCAGACGCACCGTGTCCGGACGCACCTCTTCGGGCACGATCTGGAGGGTTCCCCCAGCCAGCAGAGGCGAAAAGATCTCGTAGACCGAAACGTCGAAGTTGAGGCTCGTCCACCAGCTGCAGCCGTCCCCCGGCTGGATGGGCTGGCGGCGCTGGAAGTCGGCCAGCAGGCTGATGACCCCCTCGTGCTGGCAGCTCACCCCTTTGGGGACGCCGGTGGAGCCGGAGGTGTAGATGATGTAGGTTAGGTTCTGGGGCGTCACCGGCACGTCCGGGGCGGCGGTGGGCTCCTGGGTGATGGTGGGCCAGTCCGCGTCCAGCTTGAAGACCGAGATCGGCGACTGGAGATCGGTGATTGGGAGGTTGTCGGCCAGGCTCTCCTGGGTGAGAAGGACAGGCATGGCCGTGTCCTCCATCATGAAGCGCAGGCGCTCAGCCGGGTAATGGGGGTCCAAAGGGACGTAGGCGCCCCCGGCCTTGAGGATGCCCAGGATGCCCACGATCAGGTCCAGGGAGCGTTCCAGGGCAATGCCCACCGGGCTCTCCAGTTCCACGCCCTGGCGGCGCAGGAAATGGGCCAGCTGGTTGGCCCGGGCGTCCAGCGCCGCGTAGGTGAGAGACTGGCCCGCCAGGCTCACCGCGGGGAGATCCGGTGTGCGCTGAGCTTGCTCCGCGATGAGCTGGTGGATGGCCTTGTCTCGTGGGTAGTCGCCCTCGGTGTCGTTCCACTCCACCAGGATCTGCCGTCGCTCCGCCTCGGTGAGCAGGGGCAGCGACGCTACGGGCTGCTCTGGGGCTTCGGCCATGCCGGTGAGCAGCTGCCGGTAGTGGCCCAGCATGCGCTCCATGGCTTGGTCGTCGAAGCGCCGACGGTCGTAGAGGAGCTCCAGCCCTGTGGTGCGGCCGGGAGAGACCGCGAGGGTCAAGGGATAGTTGGTGCGGTTGAAGCTGCCGCTCTCTTCGATGGCCAGGTGGCGTTCCTGGGAAATCTGGTCCATCACCTCGTCCACCGGGTAGCTCTCGAAGACCAGGATGCTCTCGAAGAGGGACTGCTCCCGGGGCACGTCGCTCCAGCCATGGACCTGGACCAAGGGGCTGTACTCGAACTGGCGCAGCTGGGCCTGTTGGGCTTGGAGCGCTCGCAGCCATTCCACTGTGGTGAGCTCCGGGCGGATCTGTACCCGGACGGGCAGGGTGTTGATGAAGAGGCCGACCATCTCTTCCACGCCGGGCAGCTCCGGCGGGCGGCCAGAGACGGTGGCGCCGAAGAGCACGTCGTCCTCTCCGCTGTAGCGGCTGAGGAGCAGGGCCCAGGCCGCCTGGGTCAGGGTGCTCAAGGTGAGGCCATGCTGCTGGGCCAGGCGGCGTAGCTGCTCGGTGGTCTCCTGGGGCAGGGTAGCCCGCTGTCCGCCGTACTCGGCTTCCCCTTCTGGGAGGGGAGCCGGCTTCAGGGTACGGTCCACCATCAGGGGCGTGGGCGCGGTGAAGCCGGCCAGGGTGCGCCGCCAAAAGGCCTCGGCCTGGGCCATGTCCTGGCGCTGGAGCCAGGCGATGTACTCCCGGTAGGGGCGAGCGGGTGGCAGGTGCAGGCGCTGCCCCTGGCGGAAGGCCTCGTAGAGGGCGAAGACTTCCTGGAAGAGGATAGGCTGGGACCAGCCGTCCAGAATGATGTGGTGGTGGCTCCAGACGAACTGCCAGGTACGGTCATCGGTCCGCAGCAGGGCCAGGCGCATGAGGGGCGGTTGGTCCAGGTCGAAACCTCGCCGCCGCTCCTCTTCCAGGAAGGTTTCCCACCGGGCGGACTGCTCCTCGCCAGAGAGGTGACGCCAATCCCGTTTCTCCAGAGGCAGAGTGACCTGACGGTAGACGACCTGGACCGGTTCGTCCAGATCCTCCCACTCGAAGGCCGTGCGCAGGGCTGTGTGGCGCTGGAGCACCTCCTGCCAGGCCCGTTCGAAGGCCGGGACGTCCAGGTCGCCCCGGAGGGTCCAGCTGGACTGTTCGAAATACTCGCCGGACTCCGGGTTCAGGAGGCTGTGGAAGAGCATCCCTTGCTGCAGGGGACTCAGGGTGTAGATGTCTTCGATATTCCGCATGTCCATGGTGGCGTCCTATTTCTTGGAACGAAGTTTGCTCATCAGTTTTTCCAGGTTGTCCTCGTCCAGGTTGGCCAACGGGAAATCCGAGGGGGCGAGGGCGGAGGCGTCCGGGTCCTGGCAGTGCTGGATGAGGGCCCGGAGGTGGTCCAGGAAGGCCTGAGCCAGGCGCTGGATGGTCTTGGGGCGGTGGATG
>WGCB01000575.1 GCA_015494005.1 Caldilineaceae bacterium | reverse complement strand
GCCCGGGCCTGGGCGATCTCCACGGCCAGGGCGGCCAGGGCCTCCTGGCGTAGGCGGGGATCGAAGGCCGCGGTGGTGGCGTTGTCCGGGATGGGCAGGCCCAGGAGATCCCCCAGGAGGGGCAGGCGCAGGAGCCATTCCGGGTTCATGGTGCGGACGATGGCCTCCACCCGAGCCATCTGCTCCTCTGGGGAGCCGCTCAGGCGGCCTTCCCCCAGCCCCAGGAGGGAGCGGGCGATCTGACGGCCGGCGTGGTAGGCGATGCCCCGGGTGGTGCTCTGGCAGGCAGCCATGGCCACCTGGAAGCCCTGCTCCGCGGCCTGGCGGGCGAAGGTGGCCACCAGGTGGCTCTTCCCCACGCCCGCCTCCCCCTCGATGCGCAGGATGCGCCCAGCGCCGGCCCGCACCTCCTGGGCCAGGGCGTTCAGCCGGGCCAGCACATCGTCCCGGCCCACCAGAGGGTCCGAGAAGAGGGCGCTGTACTGGAGCGCGGCCTGCTGGCGGCGTCCCAGCACCTTGTGGACGGGCAGGGGAGAGCGCAGGCCCTTGATCTTCAGCGCGCCCAGGGGCTCCAGCTCGTAGAGGTCGGCGATGGCATGGGCCACGGAGCGGGCCACCAGGATCTGCCCGGCCGGGGCCCGGCTCATGAGGCGAGCGGCCAGGTTCGTGGCCTTCCCCAGGACGCCGTAGGTGCGCCGGTCCGGGCTGCCGTAGGCGCCTACCCGCATGCGCCCCTGGCTGACGCCCATCTGCACCTGGGTGATGAAATCCAGGTGGCTGGGCAGGGTGCGCAGATCCAGGGCCGCGGCCACGGCCCGGTCCGCGTCGTCGCTGTGGGCCAGGGGCGCGCCGAAGGCGGCGTAGAGGTAGCTGCCTTTGTCCCCGGTGGTCAGCTGGATCAGGGCGCCCTCGTAGCGGTCCAGAACCGCCTGGACCCAGCGCACGTAGGCATCCAGCTTGGCATCCACCTGGGCGTCGCCCTCGAAGTCCAGGCCAGTGAAGCGCAGGAAGAGGGCCACCGCGGGCCGCAGCTCCGCCAGGAAGCGCCCCTGCTCCTGGTCCAGGCGTTCGTAGACCGAGGGCAGCAGCCAGGCTCGCACCGCGTCCTCGGGCAGGGGCCCCAGCTCCGCCCAGATGGGGATGGGGGCCGCGGGCCGGGCCAGGGCCTGGATCACCCCGAAGCGGAGCGCGCCGTCCGGCTGCTCCCGCTGCTCCGCCACCCGCAGCTCCCCCCGCAACGCGTCCTGGGCCGCCTGGTCCAGGAGGAGCTCCCCCTGCCGAGCCAGCTTCTCGCCCGCGGCCATGCGGTCCAGGACAGCGCCGGCCAGCACGTCCATGAGCTGGATGGCCGGGTTGCCCACGGCGAAGCGGCGCACCTGCCCGGCGGCCACCACCGTCTTGATGGCCAGGGGATGGGTCAGGCCCGGGGCGGCCGGCTCCTGGGAGACGCTGGCCATGGCCTCCTGCATGGCCAGGCCACAGGTCACCGCCCGGCGCACCGGCGCCTCTGGGGTTTCCTGCGGCCAGGCCTCCGGCCCGGCCCGGAGCTCGTCCAGCCAGCCGAACCAGCAGAGGATGGCGTCCCCGCTGAAGCCGATGATGCTGCCGCCGTAGCCGTGGACCAGGGCGATGAGCTGGCCGTAGACCTGGTTCAGCCGCCGGGTGAGCAGGTCCGCGCCCTGGCGGGGGCCGAAGGTCTGGGCCAGGGCTTCCGTGAGGGCGGTGAAACCGGATATGTCCGCGAAGAGCACGGCGCCACGGGGCCGGCGGGGCAGTTCCAGGCCGTGGGCCAGGGCGTAGCGGCGGTCGATGGGGATGTATGCGGCCGGATGTTCCATGGCTGCATTGTAATAGCTAACCGGAAAAGGGTAAAGGGAGGAGATGGGACGCCGGGTCACGGACGGAAGGCCGGAAACGTGGCAAGGTGGCAACAGATCCCCGGTGGTCTGCGTAGAGCCATGCACAGGGCCATGCGTAGGGCGGAGGGAACAGGGAATGTCCTGGTTTCGTCCAGAAGAGGGGCGGAAAATGTGGCATCATGGACAGGGACCGGACACACACCAAAAGGCAGATCGATGACAAGTCGCACACCATCTATCGGACGCACCGCGCTCCTTGGGCTGTTGCTCCTGGCGCTGACGGGCCTGGCCTCCTGGGCCCTGAACGGGGGACAGGGCGGACCGCTCCATGCCCAGGGGCTCGGGCCGGCGGGAACGGACGCCCAGGATTTCGTCCCTGGGGAGCTGCTGGTGGGCCTGCGGCTGACCGGTGACCCCCTGGCCAGCGCCTCCGCCCAGGCCGTGGACGCCCAGCTGGACGCCTTCCTGGAGCCCTTGGGGAGCCGGGTCCTGGAGGCCCTGGACCTGCGGGGGGCGGCGGAGCCCCTGGCCGGGCGGCGGCTGCGAGTGCCCGTGGGCCAGGAGCTGGCCATCCTGGAGGAGCTGCGTCGGTGGCCCAACGTGGCCTTCGTGGAGCCCAACTGGCGGGTCCACGCCGCGGGCTGGGAGGAGCCCACGCCCCTGGCGCCCAACGATCCCTTCTACGAGAGCAGCCAGTGGAACATGCAGCGGATCAATGCCAGCCGGGCCTGGGCCCTGAGCCTGGGAGGCGTCATCCGGGTGGCGGTGGTGGACAGCGGCGTGGACTTCCAGCACCCGGAGTTCCAGGGGCGGCTGCTCAATGGCTGGAACTACCTTGCCCCCTTCACCCAGCCTCAGGACGACTCGGGCCACGGCACCCATGTGGCCGGGCTCATCGCCGCGGCCCTGAACAACGGCCAGGGCGTGGCCGGTCTGGCGCCCCAGGTGCTCATCGATCCGCGCAAGATCCTGGACAGCCAGAACAACGGCACCGTGACCAACCTGGCCGTGGCCATCCGAGAGGCCGCGGACGCAGGGGACCGGATCATCAACCTGAGCCTGGAGGTGCGCGCCCCCAGCACGGTGCTGGAGTCGGCGGTGAACTACGCGGTGGGGCGAGGGGCGCTGCTGGTGGGATCCACAGGCAACTTCGGCCAGGGCGCCGTCTTTTGGCCGGCGGCCTACCCCGGGGTGCTGGCAGTGGCGGCCACGGACCGCTTCGACCAGCGCACCTACTACAGCAATTTTGGCCCGGAGGTGGAACTGGCCGCGCCCGGCGGCCTGAGCGAGGATCCCATCCTGAGCAGCTGGGCCGGAGGCACCTTCTGCGGCAACGTCTACCATCCCCAGAGCACCTACTGCACCGCGGTGGGCACCAGCATGTCCGCGGCCCAGGTGAGCGGCGCGGCGGCCTTGATCTGGGGCATGCAGCCGGGCCTCTCCGCGGCGGAGGTGCGGGCCATCCTCCTGGAGACGGCCCAGCCTGTGAACCAGCCGCCGGAGCAGGTGGGCCAGGGCCGCCTGGATGTGCTGGCCGCCCTGCGTCGAGCCACACCCAGCGACCTGACCGTCTCGCCCCCGTCCCTGGGCTGGCTGGTGGAGGAAGGCCAGGCCAGTTTCTCCGCCACCCTGGCTCTGGCCAACCCCAGCAGCGACCCGGTGAGCTGGCGCGGGGTCCTGGTGGGGTCCCCGTCCTGGCTCTCCTTGCCGGCGGCGGACGGCAGCGGCGTGGTCAGCGGGACGGTGCGCTACGAGCAGCCAGCCCAGATCCAGCTGGACGTGGACCCGGCCAGCCTCTCCCCTGGGACGTGGACGGCCACCCTGCGCCTCACCGGCCAGCGGAGCAGCGGCTCCCAGATCCAGGTGGACGTGCCGGTGCAGCTCACCGTGGCCGATTCCCTGAGCCGGGAGTACCTGCCCTGGATCACCCACAACGCCGCCCCCTTCACCTGGGAGGAGCCAGACAGCGGCGGTCGCCAGGTGCACTTCCTCACCGACGAGAGCAGCACCGGGCTCGCTCTGCCCTTCGCCTTTCCGCTGCGGGGCCAGAGCTACACCTCCCTGCGCATCTACTCCAACGGCTACATCGTCTTCCCTGCCCTGGCGGAGGACGGCTACGGGCCCAACCGCTGCCTGGACGCCAACTGGCCCCATCAGGCCGTCTACGCCTGGTGGGCGGACTTGGATCCCAGCCTGGGAGGCCGGGTCTCCACGTTCCGGTCCGCTTCCGGCGCCTTTGTGGTAGAATTCCAGGGGGTGCCCACAGCTTCCGGGGTGACGCCGGGCTACGCGGTCACCTTCCAGGTGGTGCTGCGCCCGGACGGAACCATTGGCCTCAACTACCGGGACGTGCCCGGGGATCCGGACCGAGTGACCGTGGGCGTGGAGGCCCGGGACAGCCTCTTCTCGGCCCGGCTGGCCTGTTTCACCGGGACCACCCGGCTGGGCAGCCCGCCCCGTTCTGGCCAGTCGCTGGAGATCCAGGCGGCGGACCTGCGGTGAGGGGAGGCAGGAGTTGGCAGTTGGAAGTTGGGAGTTGGCAGTTGGCGGGCGGCAGACGAGGAGCCAAGCAGACAAGGAGCGGGACGGGCTGGGTGAAGCGTGGCCCGCCTGGCCCCATCCACAACCGGTCAATCAACCCATTATCACCGCTTCAGGAGCAACCATGGGAGCCAAAGACCATCGCGAGCAGGCCCGATCCCAGGGCAGCGTGCCCGTGGCCATCGTCACGGTGAGCGACACCCGCACGCCGGAAACCGACACCAGCGGCCAGACCATCCGCCAGCTGCTGGAGGAGGCCGGTCATCGGGTTGTGGGCTATCGGATCGTCAAGGATGAGCCGGAGCAGGTGGCTCAAGCGCTGGAGGATTTCGTGGCCGGGGAGGCCCGGCTGGTGCTCTTCAACGGGGGCACAGGCATCAGCGCCCGGGATCGCACCTACGACGTGATCAGCCGGGCCCTGGAGAAGACCCTGCCCGGCTTCGGCGAGATCTTCCGCATGCTCAGCTACCAGGAGATCGGCCCCGCGGCCATGATGAGCCGGGCCACGGCTGGGGTCTACCGGGGCACGGTGATCGTGAGCATGCCCGGCTCCACCAACGCGGTGAAGCTGGCCATGACCCGGCTGGTCCTGCCGGAGATCCAGCACCTGGCCTGGGAGATCACCCGCTGACCCTGGTCCCCTCCTCGGCCTCGATCTGGGCGATGCGGGCCATCTGGCGCTGGTTCCACTCGTCCGTGCTGAAGGGCGTCTCGAACCAGGCGTCCAGGATCTCCTTGGCGATGGCCTCGGAGGTGGCCCGCATGCTCAGGGCCAGGACGTTGGCGTGGTTCCAGATGCGGGCGCCCTTGGCCGTCTGGGCGTCGTGGCAGAGGGCGGCCCGGATGCCCTTCACCTTGTTGGCGGCGATGGTGGCGCCGGTGCCCGTCCAGCACATGACGATGGCCTCGTCCGCCTGGCCCTGGACCACCTGGCGCACGGCCTGGACTGTGACATCCGGCCAGTCCTTCTCCTCGCCCGGCTCCGGGCCGAAGTAGGTCACCTGGTGGCCCCGCTGCTCCAGCTCGGCCAGGATCACGTCCACGATGTGATGGCGCTCGTCGGCGCTCACGGCGATCTTCATGCTTCCCTCCCGGATTGGCTCAATCGTTCCAGTGCGGCTCGGTCCGCCTTGCGCAGGCCCTTCACCACCAGGGCGTAGGAGTCGTCGATCATGGCCTCCACCTCCTGGTGCGGGACCCGCCCGTCCAGGATGACGGTGTTCCAGTGGCGCTTGTTCATGTGATAGCCCGGGATCACCGCGCCGGGATAGAGCTGGCGTAGGAGCAGGGCCTCGTCTGGGTCGCATTTCAGGTTGATGCGCAGGGGCGACTCGGTCCATCTTACCAGGGCGAACATCTTGCCCATCACTTTGTAGACCAGGATGTCCGGGCCGAAGGGGCGTTCCTCCACGGCCCCGGGCCTGCCGAGCAGGATGTGGGTCAGTTGGTCCAGCTCCATGGGCTTCCTCCTGGATGGCGTGGCGGGCGTCGTGCCTGTGGGGGCGGCTCCATCTTACCGGAGAAGTGGGCGGCTTTCAAGCTGGCGGAAAACGCCGCCCGGGCGTCTGGAATGGGTCCAGCAAAGGAGCGGGCCCTGTGCTACCCTCCGGAGATAACCGCTCCGGTTTTCGAATCCCTCGTGCCGCAGTGCAAGCGAAGTCTGGAGGCAGCAATGAACTCGATGCGTGAACTTTGGAACCGCCATGGAAGCCGTCTGCTCCTGTTGGGTTGGCTGGGCATTTCATCCGCCCTCAGCGTCTCCTTGCTGGCCATGCGCATCCTCTACGTGGGCAAGAGCACCTACGACTTCCTGGCCTGGAACCTCTTCCTGGCCTGGATCCCCCTCTGCCTGGCTCTGCTCACCTGGCGCCTGGACCTGGCTCGGCGGCGGAGCTGGCCACTTTTCGCGGGCCTGCTTCTGCTCTGGCTCCTCTTCTTCCCCAACGCGCCCTACATCGTCACCGACTTCCTCCACCTGGACCGCCGTCAGGGCGTGCCGGTCTGGTTCGATCTGCTGCTCATCTTCTCCTTCGCGTGGAATGGCCTGATCCTGGGCTTCGTCTCCCTGCACCTGATCCAACGCCGGGTGGAAGAGCACCTGGGCCGGCTGGCCGGCTGGATCATCGCCCTGACCAGCCTGGGGTTGAGCGGCCTGGGGATCTACCTGGGGCGCTTCGGCCGCTGGAACAGCTGGGATCTGCTCACCAGCCCCTGGGACCTGGTCCGCCAGCTCCTGGAACGGGCCGTCGATCCCTTCTCCCATCCCCGCACCCTGGGGGTGAGCGTCCTCTACGCGGCCTTCCTCATCGTGGCCTACGTTTTCCTGGTCCTCTTCACCTCCGTGCAGTGGGGCCCCTCTGGCCAGGCTGCCCCTGTCCGCTCCTGGAAGAGGAAGGCCAGCGCCTGATCTGGAAAACAGGGCAACCGAACCGGAAACCCTCGCACAAGCACAAAAGAAAAAGCCACCCGGGATTGCCCGGATGGCTTTCGTGTCTGCAGTGGCGACGGGTGGACTTGAACCACCGACCTAGGGATTATGAAGCCCTCGCTCTAACCACCTGAGCTACGTCGCCGCGATGAGACAACGCTTGTCATATGGAAGCCGCCGATCGTGCTCTGACCGGCGGCTCTGTAGGTAGCGGGGGCAGGATTCGAACCTGCGACCTTCGGGTTATGAGCCCGACGAGCTGCCACTGCTCCACCCCGCATCACTGTGTGGATCATAGCACAGAGGGGCCGTCCGGTCAAATTTTCCCGGCCCTCAACTACATGGCCTCATCAACGGAAGAGCGAGAGCCACCAGGACCAACGGAAGGGGTTGAACGTCTCCGGATCGGGCTCCTGCTCCGCGGCCTGGGCCTGGGACACGGCCACTTCCGAGTCGTCCGGGAGCACGATGATGGCCTCCTCGCCCGGAGCGGCCATGTGCAGCTCGTTCCGGGCCACCTCCTCGGTGTAGCTCTTGCTCTGGACCTGTTGCAACTCCTCCCGCAACTGAGCCTGTCGCTCCTCGGCCTGGCCGATGTAGCCTTGCCACTGGGCCAGCTCCCCCCGCGCCTGGACCAGGTCCGCCACCCGTCCCAAGTAGCTGAAAAGGAAG
>WGCB01000574.1 GCA_015494005.1 Caldilineaceae bacterium | reverse complement strand
TGGCGAAACCCCGGCCGTTGCGGTACCAGAGCTCCACCGGATGCTCTCGGACGTAGCCGTGACCGCCCAGGACCTGGACCGCGCCGTCGGTCACCTCCAGGACCATCTTGTCCGCGAAGGTCTTGGCCAGGACCGCCAGGCGAGAGGCGTCCTCCCGGTTGTCAAAGCGATAGGCCGCCTCCCAGGTCTGGAGCCGGGCCCCCTCGATGTCGATGGCCATGTTGGCCAGCATGAAGGCGATGCTCTGCCGGTGGGCGATGGGCTCGCCGAAGGCCACCCGCTCCTTGGCGTAGTTCAGGGCGTACTCGTAGGCCGCCCGGGCCTGCCCCACGGCCAGAGCCGCGGCGCCGATCCGGCTCACCGTCAGGATGCGGTTGATGCGGATGCCCTTGGGGCCCCCCAGCCGGTTGGCCCGGGGCACCTTCACCTCGTCCAGCTCCACCTCGTACATGGCCAGGGCGTTGATACCCATGACCTTGATCCGCTCGCCCACCTTCAGGCCCGGCGTCTCTCGGGGGACGATGAAGGCCTGGGTCCGGCCTCCCTCCCGGGCGTAGACCAGGAAGAGCTCGGCCCGGTCGGCCAGGGGCACGTAGGTCTTCTTGCCGCTGATGACGTACTGGTTGCCGTCCCGGATGGCCACAGTGCTCAGCTCCCCGGGATCGAACTGAAAGACCGGCTCGATGAGGGTGGCCGTGGCCTTGGGGAACTCCTCCCCGCAGAAGAAGGGCAGGTACTTCTCCTTCTGCTCCTTGGTGCCGAAGAGGTTCACCGGTTGGGCGAAGAGGTTGGGGGTGAGGAGGTGCAGGGCAATGCCCACGTCCCCCCAGCCCAGCTCCTCCAGGTAGAGGGCGCTGTCCAGGGCGGAGTAGTGGCCGAAGCCGCCGTACTCCTCCGGGATGCTGGAGGGGAGCAGGCCCAGCTCCCAGCCGATCTCGATGGCCCGCTCCGGCGCGTGACGCAGCTCCTCCGCGTCCCGGTGGGCCGGCCGCAGGACCTCCTCCGCGTAGCGGTGGACGGTGTCCACCAACATCTTCTGTTCGGGTGTCATGTCAAACGAGTACATTGGAATTCCACCTCGAGGAATGGGTTCGAAAACTGTTGAGATGCCACACGGGTTCGAACGGGTACACACGGGGATGCCAGGGGATCCACATCCAGGATAGCCCAGAGGAGTTTTGCCAGGGTTGCCACGCTGTGGAGGGAATGGAAGAGGCGCCGAAACGGGTGCAGAAACGTCCCCCGGCCTCTCCTGGGTGTATTTGGCCCCCTTACGCTCCTACGGTACAATTGGGAGCGCCTGTCGGTCCAGGGCCAATGCGTCCAAAACGGGCCGCTGCCATCTCAGCAAATGACACAGGAAGCCCCCGCCCCGCGCCAGAAAGGGAGCCAGGATGTCACGGCCCAGGCCCAAACGGCCCGAGGAGTGCAACAGCATCGAGGAGATCCGCCGGGAGATCGACCGCATCGACCGGTCCATCGTCCAGGCCCTGGGGGAGCGGGCCGCCTACGTCCATCGCATCGTAGCCTTCAAGCGCAGCGTCCAGGACGTCCACGCTCAGGAGCGGCAGCAGGCCATGTGGGCGGATCGCCGGCGCTGGGCCCAGGAGCAGGGCCTGGATCCCGACATGGTGGAAGCCCTCTTCCGCGGGGTGGTGGCCCACTTCGTGGAGAAGGAGCTGGGCATGCTGACGGACAGGGACGCCTCGCCATGACCCCAGGGCCCCGGGTCGCCCTGGTCCACGATTGGCTGAACCAGGTGGGGGGCGCGGAGAACGTCCTGGAAGAGCTGGTTCGCCTCTTCCCCGGAGCGCCCATCTACACCAGCATGTACGCCCCGGAGCGCATGCCCCCCGCCTACCGGGAGTGGCCCATCCGCACCAGCTTCATGCAGCGGCTGCCCGGCGTCACCCGGCACCACCAGGCCTACCTGCCCCTCTACCCCCTGGCCTTTGCCCGTACGGATCTGAGGGGCTACGACCTGGTGCTGAGCAACAAGAGCGGCTTCTGCCACGGGGTCCGCACCGGCGGACAGGGCGGCGAGTCGAGTCCCAGGGCCACCCACGTCTGCTACTGCCTGACGCCCACCCGCTTCCTCTGGCTCTACGACCAGTACCGGGAGCGGGAGCGCATCGGCCCGGGGACGAACGCCCTGCTCCAGCCCCTGCTGGCCCTGCTCCGCCGCTGGGACTGGGCCGCGGCCCAGCGGGTGGACCATTTCGTCGCCATCAGCCGGGAGGTGCAGCGGCGCATCCAGGCCATCTACGGCCGGGAGAGCGTGGTCATCCACCCGCCGGTGGACACGGAGCGCTTCACCCCGGACCCGTCCCAGCCTGTGGGGGAGTACTACCTGATCGTCAGCCGCCTCATCCCCTACAAGCGCATCGACCTGGCGGTGCAGGCCTTCCGCCACCTGCCCCAGGAGCGGCTGGTCATCGTGGGCAGCGGCCGGGACGAACCGGCCCTGCGTGCCCAGGCCGGACCCAACGTCACCTTCCTGGGCCGCCAGCCCTGGGACGAGCTGGTGAGGCTCATGCGGGGCTGCAAGGCCTTCCTCTTCCCGGGGCTGGAGGACTTCGGCATCGCCCCGGTGGAGGCCATGAGCGCCGGCCGACCGGTCATCGCCTTTGCCGGCGGCGGCGCCCTGGACACGGTGCTCCCAGGCGTCACCGGTGAGCTCTTCCAGCCCCAGTCCGTGGAGGGGCTGCTGGCGGTCCTGGAGGGCTTCGATCCCCGGGCCTACGATCCAGCGGCCTGCCGAGCCCAGGCGGAGAAGTTCAGCCGGGCCCGTTTCCAGCGGGAGTTGATGGATTTCCTGGCCCAGGTGATGGCGTGAGCCACCGGCGACCGCCCTCCTAGAGGGCGAAAAGAGTCCGAGAAGGGTCCAGCAGGGCCGCCCGGGAGGATGCACACTGAGGGCATCTGGCCTTCTGCCCCGACCATGGAGTGGGAAATCGGTGGAATCCGTGCCCTCTGCGCACCGGGTTTCCCAGCAGACTGCGAGACGAACGAGCCGTCATGGAACTGCGTGAGTACGGGCGAATTTTGAGGCGCCGCTGGTGGCTGCCCCTGGGGTTGGCCCTGCTAGTGGGGCTGATCAGCGGGGTGCAGCTCCGGCCCTGGCAGACGCCGCCCCCCACCTACGCCGCCTCCGTGCGCCTGCTGCTGGGGGTGCTCCCCGCCGCGGACGCGGACGTGACCGCCTACGATCCCCGTTTCTACGCCTGGCGCACCAGCGAGTACCTGGTGGACGACTTCACCCAGGTGGTGGCCAGCGAGCTCTTCAGCCAGGCCGTGAGCCAGCGCCTGGCCCAGCAGGGGCTCCAGATCCCCCCGGGGACCATCCGGGGCAGCGCCACCACCGGCCAGCAGCACCGGATCATCACCCTGAGCTTGAGCTGGGGTGACCCGGAGGAGCTGGCCCAGATCGCCCAGGCCGCGGTGGACGAGCTGGAAGAGAACGCGGGGCGTTACTTCCAGGCCCTGGGCACGGAAGGGGCCAGCGTCACCCTGCTGGACGGCCCCCATGTGAGCCCGGTGGGGCCTGGCCTGCGCCGCCGCCTGGAGTGGCCCCTGCGGGTGATCCTGGCCTTCCTGGTGGGGGTGGGCCTGGTCTTCCTCCTGGAGTACCTGGACACGTCCGTGCGCGGCCAGGAGGACCTGGAGGCCCTGGGGCTGGAGGTCCTGGGGACCATCCCGAAGCAGCGATGACCTCCCTTCTTCCTCGGCTCCCGAAGCTCGCCAGGGCGCGTCGGCGGCTGGGGGCGGGGTGAGGTGAACCGATGAACTTGGAACCGAGGTGACTCCATGACCATTCAAGACTACCTGCGCATCCTGCGCCGCTGGGGCTGGATCGTGGCCGCGGCCATGATCCTGGCCGGAGGCGCGGCCTTCGGGGTGAGCAGCCTGCAGGAGAAGATGTACCGGGCCACGGTCCAGGTGAGCACGGTGCCGGCCCGGCCGGACTGGGGCCTGGGCAACACGGCCAAGGACCTGATGCGCAACTTCGCCCTGAACATCCGCACCTGGGAGATGGCGGAGCGGGTCATCGCCCGGGCCCAGCTGGACATGGACCCCGGCGACTTCCTGAGCCGGGTGGCGGTCTCGCCGGACTCCAGCACCTTCACCATCAAGATCGAGGCCCGGGATCGGGACCCGGAGGTGGCCAAGCTCATGGCCCTCTCCCTGGCCGACGAGTTCGTGGACGAGCGCACCGCCTACTACGCCCAGCAGGACAAGCGGGACCGCATCGAGGTGAAGATCGTCAGCCGGGCCATCCCGGTGGAGCAGTACCGGCCCAAGCCCCTGCTCAACGCGGTGGCCGGCAGCGTCCTGGGGCTGCTCCTGGGCGTGGCCATCGTCCTGGGGCTGACCTGGATGGAGGCGGATCTCCTGCGCACGCCCGAGGCGGTGGAGCGCACCCTGGGCCTGCCCGTGCTGGGGACCATCCCGGCGGACGAGGCCTCCGCGCCCAGCCCGGCCCGTCCGCGAGGAGCGCCCCTGCCCACCCACTCCGCCGCCAACCCGTGACCCTGCATCCATCTCGAACCTGGTGAACCCATGACACTCGTCACTTTGACCCACCCACGCAGCCCCGCCGCCGAGGCCTACCAGAGCCTGCGCACCAACCTGGAGTTCTCCAGCCTGGATCGCCCCCTGCGCTCCCTGCTCATGACCAGCCCGGGCCCGGAGTCGGACAAGAGCGCCACCCTAGCCAACCTGGCAGTGGTCATGGCCCAGGCCGGGGACCGGGTGGTGATCCTGGACGGGGACCTGCGCCGGCCCCGGCAGCACGAGATCTTCGACCTGCCCAACCAGCGAGGGCTGACCAACTGGCTCCAGAAAGGGGGCGTGCTGCCCCTCCAGGACACGGAGATCCCAGGCCTGCGGGTGGTGACCTCCGGCCCCCTGCCCCCCAACCCGGTGGCTCTGCTCAGCACCAACCGCCTCTCCGAGCTGCTTCTGGGCCTGCTCCAGGACGCGGACTACGTCCTCTGCGACGCGCCGCCGGTGCTGAGCGTGACCGACGCCGCGCTCTGGGCCAGCAAGGTGGACGGGGTGCTCCTGGTGGTCAACGCGGGGCAGACCCGGCGGGAGCACGCGGCTCGGGCCAAGGCGGTGCTGGAGCGGGTCCGGGCCCACGTCCTGGGGGCGGTGCTGGTGAACGCAGAGACCGACGCGGCGATCATGGGCCGCTACGAGGAGTGAAGGCGCCATGAAAGGCATCCTACTGGCCGGCGGGCACGGCACCCGGCTCTATCCCCTGACCTTCAGCATCAGCAAGCAGCTCCTGCCCGTCTACGACAAGCCCATGATCTACTACCCCCTCTCCATGCTCATGCTGGCGGGGATCCGGGAGATCCTGGTCATCAGCTCGCCCCAGGCCCTGCCCCTCTTCCGCACCCTGCTGCGGGACGGGAGCCAGTGGGGATTGAGCTTCCACTACC
>WGCB01000573.1 GCA_015494005.1 Caldilineaceae bacterium | reverse complement strand
CCCAGGTGCGCAGGCCGGACTCCACCACCACCGTCTGGCCGCTGCCGGGATGGTAGAGCTCCGCCATGCCTGAGCGGACTGTCACCTCGGTGCGCCCCGGGGTGACGGAGAAGTTGTAGCTCCCCTCGCCCAGGGTGGCGGTGCCGTGGGGCGTCTCGATCTCGATGAGCAGGGCCCGGCGGTCCGGGCTGTTGGTGAAGACCCGGGCCCGGCCCTCGTCCAGGCGCAGGCGCACGTGGTAGGGCTCGGTGCTGGCCGCGAAGCGGGGGCGGCGGATGCGCAGCACCTCCATGCTGGTGCCGGAGTAGAGGTGAACCGAGCCCATGAGCACGTCGCTGTCCGGCATCTCGGCCACGCCGAAGACCGCCTGGGTGGCCCCGTCCGAGAGGACGATGCGGCTGCCCTCGCTGATGTCGTCCCGGGGCTCGGTGATGGCGATGGGCTCCTCGGCCCGGGGCGGGTAGAGGAGGACCGTGCCCCGGGTGGGGTCCAGGCGACCATCCTGGGCGACCATGGCGTAGCGCACGGTGTAGCGGATGGTCCAGGGGATGGCCACAGCCAGGATCACGAAGGTGGCGAAGCTGATGAGGAGAACCGCCCAGGCCAGCCGCTCCGGATGCCGGCGCCAGCGGGGCAGTTCACTCTCTTCCCAGCGGGGCACCCGGGCCCCTGCCTGGGGCGGAGCCGAGGACGAAAGCTCCGTGCTCATGGGTTGTCCCCCGGGTCGGTGGCCTGGGAATCACCCGCGCCGGGATCTTCCGGGCCGGCGTCGTCTGCCCCCTCCTCGCCTGGAGCCGCTGGGGCGGGGCCCGCCTCCTCCGCGTCCGCTGCGGGAGCCTCCTCCCTGCCCTCTTCCCCGGGCTGGGACGCGGTCCGCTCCTCCTGCTGCTCGGCCAGCATGCGGCCGATCTTGTCCAGCCAGTAGCGGGCGTCCTTGTCCTGGGGGTTGACCTCCAGGGCCCGCTGGAAGTGGGCAGCGGCCCGGTTCAGGTCCCGCCGCTCCTTGTGGATCAGCCCCAGGTGGTAGTGAACGTTGGGGGCGTTGGGGTCCGCCTGCAGGGCCTTCTCGTAGGCGGCGATGGCCCGTTTCTGGTGCTGGGGACCGGCCGTCTCCAGCCGCCCCAGGTAGGCCGCGGCCAGGTTGGTCCAGATCATGGCGTTCTCTGGATGCTCCTCCGCGGCCTTCTCCAGGATCTCCACCGCCTTGCGCCACTTGCGCTGGAGGATGTAGGCGCCCCCCAGGTTGATGGCGATCTCCGGGTCGCTGGGATGCTCTTCCCGCAGGGCTTGCAGCTTGCGGATGGCCTCTGCCGGCCGGTTGTCCCGGAGCAAGCGGGCGCTCTCGTTGAGGGCAGAGCGATAGCGGGCCGCCTTCTCCTGGGCTTCCCGCTCGGCCATGGCGGCTCGGCGGGCCTCCAGCTCCTCCGGCGACAGGGTCTCCGGGGACTCCAGCTGGGCTTTGCTCAGCTTGGGCTTGGAGCGCCGCTGCTTTCGGCGCTTCGATCTGCCTTCATCTCTGTGGCCGTCAGAGCCGTTCTTGCCTGGTTGTTTTGCCATGGGTCACCTCGTGGTGCTGCCTCTTGGAAAGCCGTAACCTGTTTCCCGTATCCCGTTTTCTGGGTTCCGGACCCCTCTATTCTACAAAATCAACCACAGGATCACCGAAAGGGTCGCCATGCTGATCAGGGTGGTGAAAAAGACCATGGTGGCCACAAAGCGGGGCGCCGTGTCGTACTCCGTGGCCAGGACCGTGGTCATCACCGCGGTGGGCATGGCCGCCTGGAGCACGATGACGTTCCGCTCCAGCCCGCCGATCCCCAGGAGCAGACAGAGGAGCAGGGCCGCCAGGGGGCCACCCAGCAGACGCAGCAGCACGCCACGGGTCAACAGGGCCTGGCGCTCCCCGATGGGCGCTGTGGTCAACAGGACGCCCAGGAGCACCAACATGGCCCCGATGGCCGCGTTGGCCATCAGGTCGATGGCCCGGAAGAGCCCCACAGGCAGCTGGATCTGCCCCAGGTTCAAGGCCAGGCCCAGGAGTGCGCTGTAGAGGACCGGCGCCTTCAGGCTGCGGCCCAGGGCCTGACGCCAGGGAGCGTTCCCCGAGGAGGCCACCAACACCCCCAGGGTGTTGCCCAGGAAGGAGCTGGCCACGTAGTAGACCGTGGCCAGGGCCAGGCCGCTCTCCCCCAGGGCGAAGAGGGAGATGGGCAACCCCATGTTGCCGTTGTTGCTCATGCCTGCGGTCAGGGCCAGGGCGGCCCGCCGACGCCGGTCCAGTTTCCCGGCCAGGAGCCAGCCCATCAGCCCCATGAGCACGCTGGTCACCCCGGCCAGGAGAGCCACCCGCCCCAGGACCGCATAGCCCACCTCCACGGAGTAGAGGCTGCGGAAGACCAGGGACGGGGTGAAGAGATAGAAGACCACCCGTCCGATGGAGCGGGTGTCCACAGCGATGCGCCGGGCCAGAACGAAGCCGCCAGCCACCACCAGGAAGACAGGCAGGATGGTCTGGCCGAAGAGCGGGAGTAGGGTCTGGAAGAGGAACATGGAGGCTGCGTGGTCGGGTGGTGGGTGGGTTACTCCAGCTCAACGCTCGCATCGGTCTCCAAGGAATCCACCTCGGCCAGCTCCTCCAAGAGCTCCTCCTCGTCCACGACTTCGTCCAGGTTGTGGAAAAGCTCGTAGCTCTCCAGCTCCGGCGCGAAGAACTCGATCACGTACTCGTTGGGCAGGCCCATGGGCTGGACCAGCTCCCCCAGCAGGGCTTGGATGAAGGCTCGACGCTGGCTCTCCTCCAGCCGCCGGGACGACTCGTCCCAGAGGAGGATGGTGCCGTAGGTCCCCTCGCCGGTGTAGTGCAGGTCCAGCTTGCCGATGGTGAGGGGCTGCCCGTTCTCGTCCAGCTGCTCCAGATCGAAAAGGGCGTACTGCTCTGAGCTGTGGGTGCGCACCAGGCGCTTGAGTTTCAGGTTCAATCCCCGCTCCCTTGTGCCTGTTTCCTATCGGTGCATGGGGTCCATCCGTGCCACCTGCTCCCCTGCTCCATCGCCCAGGCAGGGGACGAGATGGCGTGAAAATGGGCCAGGCTGCACCTGACCCACCGGGTTTCCCGCCTCGCGGCGAGCTAGCCCTCGTCGTCCCAGACCGGCCCCCAGGGATCCCGGTCCCACTCGTCCGGCTCGGCCAGGGACTCGTCGAAGAGGGGGATCTCCTCGGATTCCCCGTAGAAGCTCATCTCTTCCAGGGCATCCTCCGCAGCCGCCGCCTCCAGCTCGTCCTCGCCCGCGGCCATGACCTCCAGGGCCTCCTGGGCCTCGTCGCCCCCCAGGCGCCCCAAGGCGAAGATGGCCGCCAGGCGCACGTCTTGGTCCGGGTCGGTGAGCAGATCCAGCAGCTCATCCAGGGCCGCGTGGGCCTCCAGCTCCCCACAGGCCCGGGCCGCGGCGGCCCGCATGGCCGGGGATGGGTTGCGGAGCTCGGCCCGAACCAGGCCCCGCCAGCGGATGTCCGCGCTGCGCCCCATGGCGGTCAGCGCGCTCACGTTCATCTCCTCATAGGGCGAGTAGTAGGCATCCTCGATGAGCTGGCGCACGCCCATCTCGCCGGAGAAGGCCAGGCTCTCCAGGGCCTTGGATTGGACGGCCAGGAGCTCCTCCTCGTTGCGCAGCACGGAGAGCAGCGCCTCCTCGGCCCGCAGGCCCGCGGACGCGTCCAGCTCGTCCAGCTCCCCGGCCAGGACGAAAAAGCCCAGGGCTTTGGCCGCCTCGGCCCGCACCGCCGGGTCCGGATCGTTGAGGAGGAGCTGGACCAAGGGCCCCACCAGATCCTCGCTGATCTCCTCCCACAGCCCCTGGATGGCCAGCTGCCGGATCTGACTGTTGGGGTCCGACAGAGCCAGGCGCAGCAGCCCTCCCAGGAAGAGATGGAGGTTCTCCCGGGCATCCT
>WGCB01000572.1 GCA_015494005.1 Caldilineaceae bacterium | reverse complement strand
GGTTTTGCCTGCGTAGCAGTGTATAATAGTTGATTGTGCGCTGGCCTGCTCACCCTTCGGCCAGTCGATCCAGGGGCCAGACGGCCCCACCCACCCAGATCCATGGTTCATCCGTCTACCACGCTCCGGTGACGTTTCCCACTGCACCGGACGATCCACAACTAGGCCGCATCGGCCAATCGGGACGTTCATCCAGTTTTCCCCCAACGGGGACGCCCAAATCCAATCTTTCGCTGGAGGTTACAAATGAAGAACAGACACAAACGGCACATCTTGGCAGTGAGCATGCTCGTTGCCTTGATCCTGGCCAGCATGCCCGTCCTGGTGGGCGCGCAGTCCAAGGTGATCCAGTCCACGGCGGTGGCCGGTGAGCTGAACGAGCAGTTCGCCAAGCACTACCTGGGCCTGCGCCCCATTGATCCCAGCAGCTCCATGGAGGTCACCCTGACCTACGACCCCGCGGACGCCCGCAACTTCGGCTTCTACATCTTCGACGAAGCAGCCACCGCGGAGATCGTCCAGGGCGGCAAGCGGCTGAACGAGGTCTCCAACGTGGCGGCCCTGAGCGCCAGCGGCGCGGGGAACACCCTCACCGCGGTCATCGCCAAGCCGGTGGGCAAGTTCACCATCGTGGTCTACAACGACTCCACCCGGCCTGTCCGCTACGAGCTGCGGGTGAAGAACGGCCTGATCCGGGACGACGCCGGCCAGATCAAGGACCTGAACGCTCCCGCCACGGAGGAAGAGGAGGCCGCCCCTGCTACCAAGGAGCCCACCCAGGCCCCCACGGCCGCCGAGGAAGCAACCGCGACGGAGGAGGCGGCCACACCTGCCCCTGCTGCCACCCCTACCCCGAAGGCGGCGCCAGCCATGCAGAAGACGGTGGTGCGAGCCTCCAAGCTCAGCGGTGAGCTGCCCGAGCGTTTCGACCAGCACTACCTGGGCCTGATCCCCTTGGATCGAGGCCGCCGGGTGGTCATCACCATGACCTACGATCCCCAGGATCAGCAGGCGCTGGACCAGGGCCTGAACTTCTACGTCCTGGACCAGAACGCCCTGAACAAGGTGCTCTTCCAGGGCGCCCGACCGGAGCTGGTCAACATCGCTGCCGGCAACCCGGTCAAGGCCCCGGTGAAGACTCGCCAGGCAGAGCTGGTGCCGCCCCTGGGCGAGGCCTACACCATCGTCGTCACCAACGGCTCCAATGTCCCGGCTGTCTACCACCTGGAGGTGGACAACGGCGTGTTGGTGGACGATGCAGGCCAGACCATGGAGAGCAAGTCCGCGCAGCCGGCCCAGGCCGGGGAAGAAACAGGGGCCCCAGCAGCCGCCCCGGCCCCCGCGGCCGTGACCGGCGAGCAGGCCCTGCCCGAGGTGGAGATCGGCAAGGTCTACGTGGTCAAGCGAGGGGACACCCTGGGCACCATCGCCAAGGCCGCCTACGGGGACGTGAAGTACTACAAGGAGCTCTGCGCCTACAACAACATCGAGGACTGCAACCGCATCGAGGTGGGCGACGAGGTCACCATCCCCACCCTGGAGGAGCTGACCAGCGGCGCGACGGCCCCGGCGCCTACCGTCACGCCCACGCCCGCGGCGACCACGCCGGAGGCCACCCCCACGGAGGAGGCTCCCACAGAGACAGCCACACCGGAAGCCACCCCCACAGAGGAGACCACGCCTGAGGCGGAGGCTACTCCCACCGAGGAGGCCACCCCTGAGGCGGAAGCCACCCCCACGGAAGAGGCCATGGCGGGCGGCGCCACCGTGGTGGACGTCATCAGTGAGGACGGCCGCTTCGAGATCCTGAAGGCTGCGCTGCAACTGGCCAACCTCACGGACACGCTGCAGGGGAGCGGGCCCTTCACCATCTTCGCCCCCACGGACGCCGCCTTTGCCCTGCTGCCTGAGGAGACCCTGGACAACCTGCTCCAGGATCCTGCAGCCATGGCCGAGGTGCTCAAGTACCACATCATCCCGGGCGAGGTGCGGGCCGAGGATCTGAGCGGCACCATCTCCGCGGAGACCCTCCAGGGCGGCATGATCACCATCGCCGTGGGTGACGACGGCACCATCGTGGTCAACGAGGCCAAGATGCTGGACAGCAACCTGGAAGCCAGCAACGGCATCGTGCATGTGATCGACTCGGTGCTCATCCCCAGCTCGGAGCAGTAGGCGGGGTCAGCGCCCCACGCATCACGAAACAGCCCTCACCCCTCCCTGTTCCACCCCGGAGCGGGAGGGGTGAGGGACATCCGATTCGTCTTTCGGCAGCGCTTTCGTCTCCATCCACGGAAGCGCTGCTTTTTGTCCCACCGGCCATTCTGCTCCTTGTTCCCGACCGCACATC
>WGCB01000571.1 GCA_015494005.1 Caldilineaceae bacterium | reverse complement strand
GGAGAGGTGCTCCTGGTCAGCCGGGAGGACGGCAGCGGCAGCCGCCTCTTCTTCGAGGAACGGGTCATGGGGGACGAGGGGGTCTCCCTCACCGCAGTGGTCATGCCCTCCAGCGGGGACGTGGTGGCCTACGTGGCGGACCACCCGGAGGCCATCGGCTACGTTTCCCGGGCCTACGTGACCGGCCTGCTCCAGGAGGGCGAGCCGTCCGACGAAGAGGCGGCGCACGGTCAAACCGACCTGAAGGTGCTGGCCCTGGAGGGGCAGCTGCCCAGCCGGAAGAACCTGGCGGACCAGCGCTACCCCCTCACGCGCCCCCTCTTCCTGGTGACTCGGGGTGAGCCCCAAGGGCGGGTGCGGGAGTTCATCGACTTTGTCCTCAGCCCGCCGGGGCAGGGGATCGTGGCCGCCTACCACGCGCCCGTCCGCTGAGCGGGGCTGGCCTGTCTGGCCGTTGGAAGCCCGACACGAGAGGGGCCTTCCCGTGCCTGCTACGCTGTCCGATCCGTGGCCGAAACAGGGACAGTTGCACGCGTTCGACTCGAGTCAAATTTGAACAGAAAGCCGGAGTGTGCTATACTATTCTCGGTCTGAATCGACCACCGTGTGTCTGTTTTGACCTGAGTCGAGCTCTCGTCGAGAAGTGGGGTTCTCCCCACTTTTCTTGTTGTATAGCTTGTTTTTCTGGGTCATGACGGACCCGTCAACAGGTCGGTTTTTCAAAGCTGCAGAGGCAGAAATCGAAGTTTTTAGGAGCACAGAAAGAAGATGTCGAAAGCGCTAATTGCCGGGATCAATCAGGTTGCTGCGGATCGGGGTCTGGATCGAGAAGTGATCTTCGACGCCATCGAGGCCGCGCTGGTGTCCGCCTACAAGCGGAACTACGGATCCGTGTCCAACGTGACCGCGGAAGTGGATCGTGAGACCGGCGAGATGAAAATTTACGCCGAAAAAGAGGTGGTGGAGGATGTGATGAATCCTCACACCGAGGTGGCCCTGGAAGAAGCCCGCCAGTACGAGCCGGAGGCTCAGCTGGGGGACGTGATCCGGGTGCCCAGCGTGCCGGACGAGTTCGGCCGCATCGCCGCGCAGACGGCCAAGCAGGTGATCCTGCAGCGGATCCGCGAGGCCGAGCGCAACACGGTCTACGAGAATTTCAAGCACCGGGTGGGCGAGATCATCACCGTCCAGGTGCGCAGCGTGGACTACTCCTCGGGCACGGTGACGGTGCTGCTGGATGACAAGCACGAGAGCCTGCTGCCCCGTGAGGAGCAGATCCCCACGGAGCGCCTGCGCCGGGGCGACTACATCAAGCTCTACATCGTGGACGTGCACAAGAGCAACCGGGGGCCAGTGATCAAGCTGAGCCGCACCCATCCCGCCCTGCTGCGTCGCCTGCTGGAGCAGGAGATCCCCGAGGTGCGGGAGGGCACGGTGGAGATCAAGGCCATTGCCCGGGAGCCTGGCGCCCGCAGCAAGGTGGCCGTGGCCGCCACGGTGGACGGGGTGGATCCCGTGGGCAGCTGTGTGGGCATGCGAGGCCTGCGCATCCAGAACATCGTCAACGAGCTGGCCGGAGAGAAGATCGACGTCCTGGAGTGGAGCCCAGAGCTGCGCACCTACATCGCCAACGCCCTGAGCCCGGCCAAGGTCCAGAGCGTGGTCCTGAGCGAGGGCGAAGGGACCACCAAGACGGCCATCGTCATCGTGCCGGACCGGCAACTGAGCCTGGCCATCGGCAAGGCAGGGCAGAACGCCCGGCTGGCTGCCAAGCTCACCGGCTGGCGCATCGATATCAAGAGCGAGACCGAGGCCCGAGCCGAAGGGCTGGACCTGCTGGCCGCGGAGCAGATCGCCAAGTCCATGCCAGCCTTCGGGGATGTGGGGCTCATGTCCCGGGCCGAGGCCCTGCTGCGGGGCCAGGACACGGACAGCGAGGACCTCTTCCGCAAGGCCGCGGAGGCCATCCAGGGCAGCGAAGGCTCGCCCGAACCCTTCCTGGTGGAACAGGAGGGCAAGGGAGGGGTCTCCCTGGAGGAGATCGCCGCTTCCCTGACCGAGGAGGCGAGCATCGCCGGCACCGAGGAGGACAGCAAAGCCGCCCTGGATGCCTTTGCCCAGGCCGCCGCCAAGGTGGCCTCGGACATCCCAGCCTTCCCCAGCTTCGGGGAAACAGCGGAAGCGCCGGAGGTGACACCGAAGGAAGAGCCCGAGGCCGAAGCGGAGGTCCCAGCGGAAGCGGAGGCGGAAGTCGAAGCGGAAGCCAAAGTGGAAGCCGACACCCTGATGACCGGCGAGGATCTGCCCGAGGTGATCACCGCGGACATGCTGCGGGCTCGCATGGCCCAGCGCAAGGCCGAGCAGGTGGACTGGGACGAGCTGGAGATCGAGGTGCCGCCGGAGCTGCTGGCTGGCTACGAGGAAGAGGACGAGGAGGAAGCGCCGAAGGCCAAGCGCAAGAAGGGGCGCAAGAAGCCCAAGCCTCGCGTCGAGGACGAGGACTTCGAGGAGCTCATCTGAGCGCCTGGCCCTCGCCCGTCCAGGAGCTGACTGGAGGAATGCCATGGCGCGCAAAGGTGCTGGCCCCCGGCCCAGGCGGGTCCCCCAGCGGATCTGCGTGGCCTGCCGCCGGACGGCAGGCAAGCGGGAGCTGATCCGCCTGGTGCGCACGCCGGAGGGGGTCAAAGTGGACCCCACAGGCAAGGCCGCCCCCGGCCGGGGAGCCTATCTCCACCCGGATCGCCGCTGCTGGGCCCAGGCCCTGGAGCGAAACATGCTGGCCCGGGCCTTGCGCACCCAGATCGGGCCCGAGAACCTGGCGGAACTCCAGGCCTACGCCGCCTCCTTGCCGGAGGAGCCCTTGCCGGCGGAGGACGAGCTCCAGGACCAGGTGTCCTCGGGCTGAACCCCTGGGTGGTTGCAACCGATGCTCGCCTGGAGGGGCATCGGTTTCCCTCAGCAGGACAAAGACGGTCCTGCCGTTCAGTGAAGGATGACCTATGCACTGCTCACCGCTGGGCTGCTGGCCAGCACCATGAACAGGCGCACGTCAATGTCTGGGGTCATGGCAGGTGACGGAATGGCCCGTGGAATCCATGGGACGATCTGCCGGGAAGGCGGTCGGGGCAAGGGAGCGATGACCATGTAAGGCCATCACCCAGCTCTTCCCCTCCCCGATGCAGCGGCAGGCCGACCGCCTGTGGGCCGATGGCCCATGGGCGCGGCATCTCCGGTGTTCACCGGTCTGCGCAGAATCTCCCCTGGTTCGATCCCTTTCCGTCCCCTCCGTGTTGTGGGCCGCTGCTGACCCCCATTTCGACATGGTCGCGACCCCTGGCTCCGGCCTGGCACTGCCTGGGTGGCCAGCCGTGCCCTGGATCCAGCCGAGGATCCGGGCAGAGTTGAGCTGTGCGCGGGAAGCCAAGGCGCAGTCCAGGGTGTACAATCGGAAGTGCAACAGGAAAAACGTGGCAGATTCAGGGGCGGATGACGAGAAACAACGATTTCATCGCCTGCGCAACTGTCACTTGAGGCACAGTTATGGTATGATTACCTGTTCCAAATGGGGGCAGTGGGAGGAGTAGAACTTATGGCAACAAAGAGCAACGTGAAGCAGACAAAGAGCCCGGAGAAAGCAGTGGAAGCACAGCAGAGCGCCCAGAAAGAGGCGCAGAAAGAAGCCCAGACGACGGTGGTGGAGGTCGGTGATTTCGTCACCGTGCGGGAGCTGGCCAAGCTCATGGGGCGCAGCCCCATCGACCTGATCAAGGTGCTCATGCAGTTCGGCATCATGGCGCCCATCGATCAGCGGCTGGATCACGACACCGCGGCCATCGTGGGGGAAGAGCTGGGCGTGGAAGTGCGCTGGCCCGAACCCGAGGTGGAGGAGGAAGAGGCAGAGGAAGCGGCCGCCGCCGAGGAGAAGGCCGCTGCCATGCCTAAGACCTTCATCCAGAAGGTGCTGGAGCAGGAGGATCCTGCCAAGCTGGTGGAGCGTCCGCCAGTGGTGGCCATCCTGGGCCATGTGGACCACGGCAAGACCACCCTGCTGGACCAGATCCGGCACACCAACGTGGTGGCCACCGAGGCTGGCGGCATCACCCAGCACACCGGCGCCTACCAGGTGGAGGTGGACGGTCGCAAGATCACCTTCCTGGACACGCCGGGCCACGAGGCTTTCACCGCCATGCGGGCCCGGGGCGCCCAGGTGACGGACATCGTGGTGCTGGTGGTGGCCGCGGACGACGGCGTCATGCCCCAGACCCGGGAGGCCATCAGCCACGCCAAGGCCGCGGGCGTGCCCATCATCGTGGCCATCAACAAGATCGACAAGCCCAACGCCAACATCGATCGGGTGATGGAGGAGCTCTCCAAGGAAGGTCTGACCCCGGAGGAGTGGGGCGGAGACACCATCATGGTGCCCGTCAGCGCCCTGAAGGGCATCGGCATCGAGGATCTTCTGGAGAACATCCTGGTGGTGGCCGAGCTGGAGCAGCTCAAGGCCAACCCCAACGGCAAGTGCGTGGGCACGGTCATCGAGGCCAAGCTGGATCGCTTCCGGGGCGTCACCGCCACCCTGCTGGTCCAGAACGGTACCCTAAAGCGCGGCGACGCCATCGTGGTGGGCACCACCTGGGGCCGGATCAAGGCCATGTTCGACTACCAGGGCAAGCCCATCAAGAAGGCCGGCCCCAGCACGCCGGTGGTGGTCCTGGGCCTGCAAGAGATCCCCAAGGCCGGCGAGGTCTTCGAGGTGGTGAAGAACGACAAGGAGGCCCGACGCATCGCTGAGGAGCGGAAGGAGGCCGAGAAGGCCAAAGCCCGGGTGCCTCAGCGGCGCATGAGCCTGGAGGATCTCTTCGCCAAGGTGGAAGGCGGCGAGGTCACCACCCTGAACATCATCGTCCGGGCCGACGTCCAGGGCACCCTGGAGCCGGTGGTCCAGAGCCTGGAGCGCCTCTCCGGGGACGAGGTGAAGCTGAAGATCCTGCAGGCGGCCATCGGTGACATCACCGAGTCGGACGTGATGCTGGCCGAGGCCAGCGACGCCATCATCATCGGCTTCAACGTGGGCGTGGAGAAGTCCGCGCAGCGGCGGGCCGAGCAGTCGGGCGTGGAGATTCGACGCTACAAGGTCATCTACAAGATGATCGAGGACATCGAGGCCGCGCTCAAGGGCATGCTGGAGCCGGTCTACGAGGAGTCCATCCTGGGCCACGCGGAGGTGCGGGAGGTCTTCCGAGTCCGCCGGACCGGCGCCGTGGCCGGCTGCATGGTCCTGGACGGGGTCATCCGCCGCAACGCCAAGGCCCGGCTCCTGCGGGACGGCGAGGAGGTGGCCAACACGGTCATCGAGACGCTGAAACGCTTCACCGAGGACGTGAGCGAGGTGCGGGCCGGCTACGAGTGCGGCATCAAGCTGGCCAACGTCACCGACTACCAGATCGGCGACATCATCGAAGCCTACGAGATGGTGGAAGTCCGCTAAGGCGGGGTCCCCGCTCTCTGACAATCCGCAAGACGTTTCCAGACCTGGCAGGTTACCCAACTTGCCAGGTCTCTGTCCTGGTGCCGGGGTTGTCCCATCCCAAGAGACGCCCTGGGCCAGAGAGAATCGAGTGCAGCCATGTCTACCACCATTCGCCAGCAACGGGTCTCCGAACTTCTCTTCGAGGAGCTGGGCATCCTCATCGCCAACGAGCTCAAGGATCCCCGCCTGAGCTACGTGGACGTGACCCACGTCCGGGTGAGCCCGGACCTGCGCAGCGCCCGGGTCTACGTCTACCACTGGGACAAGGACGTGCCCCGGGAGCAGGTCCTGAAAGCCCTGAAGAAGGCCGCGCCCTTCCTGCGCAGCCAGCTGGCCGCTCGCTGTGGCCTGCGCCAGGTGCCCGAGCTCCTCTTCTACTACGACGACACGCCGGAGCAGGCCGCCCGGGTGGACCAGATCCTGACCAAGATCGCGGAGGAGCGGGCCGGCCGAGAAGAGGCCGCGGAGTCCACGCCGGAAGCCCTGGCCGCCGCCTCCGCGGAGACCCCCTCCGCCCATCCGCCGGAGGGCCCCGCGAAGGAGTGGCCCCAAGACGATGCCTCGTCGGAGCAGGAGGGCTAGCCGGCATGCCACCCAGCACGTCACACAGAAAGGACCGCGTGAACCAGGTGCCCGATCGAGCCTCAACCCGGCCTCAGGATGGCCGTTCCAGCAAACAGTTTGCCATCGAGCGCAAGCTCCTGGCCACCTTGAAAGCGAGCCAGCGCGTGCTCTGCGTGAGCCACGTGGACCCGGACGGGGACGCGGTGGGCAGTCTCCTGGGCATGGGCTGGCTCCTGCGCGCCCTGGGCAAGGAGCCCACCCTGGCCCTTCAGGATCCCGTGCCGGAGAACTACCGCTTCCTGCCCGGCGCCCAGGACGTGGTCGGCCCGGAGGCCGTGGCCAGGGACTACGACCTCATCGTCTGCCTGGACGCCTCCAGCCCGGACCGCATGGGCGAGGTCTACCGGCCCGAGGAGCACGGGGCCATCCCCCTGGTGGTCATCGATCACCACGTGACCAACACCTACTTCGGCACGGTCAACTGGGTGGAGCCAGCCTGCGCCGCCACCTGTCAGATGATCGTCTACCTGGCCGATGCCCTGGGCGTGGTCCTGCAGGGCGATCTGGCCGTCTGCCTCCTCACCGGCCTGGTCACCGACACCCTGGGCTTCCAGACCAGCAACACGGACGCGGAGGTGCTGCGGGTGGCCATGCGCCTGGTGGACGGTGGCGCGGACTTGCCCCGCATCGTGGCTCAGACCCTGCGCCGACGCCCCGTCGCCGTCCTCAGGCTCTGGGGGCTGGTCTTGCCCCACATGCAGCTGGAGGAAGGGGTGATCTGGACCACCATCAGCCTGGCCGAGATGGCCCAGGCCGGCACGGAGCTAGGGGAGGACGGCGGCCTGGCCAGCCAGCTCATCACCGCCCAGGAGGCGGACATCAGCGCCACCTTCACGGAGAAGCGGGGCGAGGAGGGCGAGCCCCTGGTGGTCTGCAGCTTCCGAGCCAAGCCGGGCTTCGACGTGAGCCAGGTGGCCTTTGAGCTGGGCGGCGGGGGGCATCCCCCGGCAGCCGGCTGCACCGTCCCCGGGACCTTCCAGGACGTGGTGCCCCAGGTGGTGGCCCGCCTGAAGCAGGCCCGGCGGCAGGGGCTCCAGCAGGATCCGGCCATTCCAGAGGAGAGCCTGTCCGGTGACTGAGCGCCAGACTCGCCCGTTGCACGGGCTTCTCATCGTGGACAAGCCAGGCCTGGAGGGCCCCACGCCCCAGCAGCCCGGGGGCGGTGACCGTCACCTGCTCACCAGCCACGACGTGGTGCTCATGGTGCGCCGGTGGAGCGGCCAGCGGCGCATCGGCCACACGGGCACCCTGGACCCCATGGCCAGCGGCGTGCTGGTCCTCTGCCTGGGCATCGCCACCCGCCTGGTGGAGTACTACCAGGGCCACGACAAGGTCTACCTGGCCGAGATCACCCTGGGCGCGGCCACGGACACCTACGACGTCCTGGGCCAGGTGACCGAGACCGCACCGGTTCCCCCCTTGACCCCCGAGCAGATCGAGCAGGCCCTGGAGCGCTTCCGAGGGCCCATCGAGCAGATCCCGCCCGTCTACTCCGCGCTGAAGCAGGAGGGCGAGCGGCTCCATGTGCGGGCCCGGCGCGGGGAGGCGGTGACGGTGAAACCCCGGGCCGTCACCATCCACCGGCTGGATCTGGTGGACTTCCACCCCCCGGACCGGCTGACCATCCGGGTGCACTGCTCCGCGGGGACGTACATCCGCTCCCTGGCCCACGACATCGGCCGGGCCCTGGGCACGGTGGCCCACCTCAGCCGCCTGCGCCGGGAGCGGGTGGGGCCCTTCTCCCTGGAGCAGGCCCACACCCTGGACGAGATCCAGGCCGCGGCGGAAGCCGGGGAGCTGGAGCACCTGCTCCTGCCCGTGGGCGCGGGCATCGACCTGCCCGCCATCCCCCTGGACCAGGACGCCATCCGCCGCCTGGGCCAGGGCCAGAAGATCCGCCTGCCCTTGCCCCAGGACGTGGCCCCCCAGCTGAAGGTCTGGAGCCTGGCCCAGACCGTGGACCCCCGCGGGCAGATGGTGGGCATCCTCCGGGTGCTGGAGCTGCCGGAAGAGCCCGGCGGCCCGGCTCTGGTCAAGGCCCACAAGTGGTTCGCCCATCACCTGCAGCCCGTTCCCGCCCAGGACGCCGCCCATCACCCCGCTGGGGAGCAGGAGTCCACGTCGTCATGAGCGCCATGCAGATCTACCGTGACCTGCGGGAGGCCCATCTTCCCGGCCCCACCTACCTGACCATCGGCAACTTCGACGGCATCCACCTGGGCCACCAGGCCCTGCTGCGCACCCTCTTGGAGCAGGCCCGGCAGGATCCCAGCGGTCGGGCCCTCTCCGCCCTCCTCACCTTCGACCCCCATCCGGTGACCGTCCTGAGACCCGGGACGGAGCACGCCATCCTGACCACGCCGGAGGAGCGCATGGAGCTGGCCGGGGCCCTGGGCGTCCAGGTGGGGATCATCCAGCCCTTCACCCTGGAGCTGGCCCAGCTGGAGGCCCGGGAGTTCGTCGGGCTGTTGAAGCGTCACCTGGGGCTGGCGGGCCTGGTGACGGGACCGGACTTTGCCCTGGGCAAGGGGCGCTCCGGGACCCTGGACGTGCTGCGAGCCCTGGGCCAGGAGATGGGCTTCCGGGTGACTGTGGTGCAGCCCGTCACCGTGACCGGGGAGGACGGCCAGCCCCACGAAGTGCGCAGTTTCCACATCCGGCAGCTGCTC